>USBP01000147.1 GCA_900552985.1 uncultured Oscillospiraceae bacterium | reverse complement strand
AAGCGTCGGGCGCAAACGGCAGCCCAGATATCCGCCGGCGGCACGGTAGCCGGCTCCAGCCAATAAGGCTCTGGCGCACGGGCGCTGACGGTGCATTTTAACGCAGCCTTCAAATTGTGAAAATCATGTTTCGCCAGCAGGAAGGTGAGCGCCCGGATATCGGGTGCGGCCTCTTCCATCAGCTGCCAAAGCGCCTGTGTCTGCCGCCGCAGCATCCTGTCCGTATCCTCCGGCGCGCCGGCCGTATCCCAGCCCTTGTCTGACAGGAGCTGCAAAACAGCATGCACATCAGGTGCAGCGATCATCTGCTCCAGCTCATTGCGGTTGATTAACCGTGTCTCATTCGCACGGATACGCGCGACAGCAAAGGTATATTCTGTATCCTTCATAGCAATCATCCTTCCACCGGCGGCGCAAAAAGCGCCCGGCTGAGCAGATCGCGAAGCTCCTCCCGCGCATCCTCTACCAGTGCTTGAAAGCTGCAATTCACTTCAATATCCCCATAGGCCAGCACCAGCCCACCGTCAATGTGGGCAGGCCGCCCTCCGATATGGATACGCGCATTCTGTTTTAGCAGCACTTCATTCAGATTTGCTGCAAAATTTGAAGGAAGGCGCTCTAAATCCCGCGCGGAAAGGCGCAGTTCTCCATCTCCCTGCCGCGCATAGGCCTGCGCAAGCAAAGCCAGGGCATCAAAATACTTCTTTTCAGGCAATTCTCGCAGCTGGTGAAGCGCCAATTGGATCGTCTCCTCCACAAGCTCTGCCTTTGTGCGCAAAAGCAGGCGTCTGATCTCCATCTCGCCGCCTGTTCTTGCCATTTGGAGCCGATTCTCGCATTCCCGGCGCGCCTGGGCAAGAATATCCTCATAACGCGCCTCTGCGCTCGCCCGCGCCCCGGCCTGTATGGCCGCGATCTGCTGCTGCGCCTGCTGCTCAATTCTGTCACATTCCAAACGGCTCTCCTGTGCTATGGCCGCCTTTATCTCTTCCAGGCCTGTCATCGGCATGACCATCCTTTCCTCTGAGAACCGGCCGTCCGCCGGGCACTCCCCCGCCCTGCGCAACTCACAGGTTCAGCACCGTCAGCAGGGAGATCAGCAGCGCGAGCACCGCATAGGTCTCGACCAAAACAGCCATGGTGATGGCCTTACCATTCTGATCCGGCTTTTTGGCCACCACGCCGATGCCGGCCGCAGCCGTGCGGCCCTGCGCAATGGCGGAAAACAGGCCGACCAGCGCAATCGGAAGGCAAGCCGCCAGATACATAAGCCCCTGAGCAGTGGTAAGCTCCACCGGGTTGCCGCTGAGCACGCCGATGCGGTTGAGCACCAACACGGCCGTCAACAGGCCGTACAGGCCCTGCGTACCGGGCAGCAGCTGGAGAATCAGCGTTTTGCCAAATTTCCCCGGATCCTCTGAAATAACGCCTGCCGCGGCCTCGCCCGCAATGCCTACGCCTTTGGCGGAGCCGATGCCCGCCAGCAGCGCGGCAAGCACCGCACCCAATACCGCCAATGCAACGCCTAAATTATTCATGATGCGTTTCCTCCTTGAATTTCACGTATTTGGTGTGAACTGCAAAGGGCTGGAAGGGTCTTCCTCCGCCCTCATAGAATTTGGAAAACAGCTCTACATACTGAAGCCGGTTGGTATGCACATATGCGCCGAGCATATTAATGGCCATATTGAGCGTGTGGCCGACGACGAACACAAACGCCAGCAGAACGCCCTTTAAAACAGGGTTCTCCGGGATCGTGCCCAGCAGGTTAACCACCTGGCCGATGACTCCCGTCGCAAGCCCAAGCGCCAGCAGGCGGGAATAGGACAGCACGTCGCTGAGATAGCCGGAAGCTGCGTTATAGAGCCCATAAAGGCCGCCTCCCAGCCGGGCAAACAGATTTTTCGATGAGCGGCCCGCCGTCAGGATAATTAGCACCGCGCCTGCAAGCAGCAGATACAATCCGGCGGACTTTGCCCATGCGGGCGCCTCAGTGAGCAGCCCCGCGCCAACGGGCGCCGCTCCCAACACCAACAGATAAATGGGAACGACGTCACACAGCGCATCCAGGCGGCGCCCACCCCTCCAAAGCTGATAAAAATGCACGCCAAGGCCCAAAAACAGGTGCAGAATGCCAAGGCCAAGCGAAAACAGCAGCAGCTTCATCGGGTCGCTGACCGGGTCAAACCACAGCGCCATACGCGGCGCGGGCCGGTGCAGAAATTCGCGGAAGATTACCGGCACAATATCGCCGAACCACGAGCCGAACAACGCGCCCCAGAAAATTGTGGAAATGCCGGAATAAAGAAACATCTGCATCGTTTTACGCTGATTGGCTTCCAGATTGAATTTCCGAAGCGCAATGGCGGATACCAATACCATCAGGCAGCCGTAACCCGCGTCGGACAGCATCAATCCAAAAAACAGATAATAAAAAACAGCCATCACCGGCGTCGGGTCAATATCCTTTTTCGCGGGCAGGGCATACATTTCTGTGACCGGCTCAATCGGGGAAGAGAAGCCATTGTTTTCGAGCAGCACCGGCACCTCCTCCGCCGCCTCCGGCTCAAACACCGTGACCACAGCCGGGAAGCGCCTCTCCAACTCCCGCGCCAGCCTGCCAGCCTCTTTTTGAGGGATGTAGCCCTCTATGATAATTGCGCTTTTTGTCATGCCCATACGGCCGATTGCCTCATATTTTTCCCGCCGTACCGCATAATAATCGATCAAAAAATCGATTTTAGCCCGATGCTTTGCCAGGGCTTGCAGTTTCGACCGGGCCTGCTGCGCCGATTGTTCGCACTCGCCCACGCGTCTTTGCATCTCCCGAACGCACTGCTCCGGTATTTCCCTAACCGGGTCAGAAGGGCGTGCAAAGCCGATGGCCCGCAATGCTTCCTCCACACGTCCGGCAAGCTCCTCCAGGCAAATGACCCAAAGGCAGGTCTGCTCCCGGGTGGCGGATACCACCTCAATCTCCAGCGCTGTCAGCGCAGGATCCAGTTCCCGCAGCCGCCCGATCAATTCCCCGGCAGAATACAATCCCGGAATTGACCCGGTGAAGCTGCGTGTACGCTGCGTTGACGCGGGCGCCATCATCACATCCAGCCCCCGCCAGGGCTCCAGCGCATCCATCTGCGTGCGCAGGCGGCTGATTTTCTCCTGTGCGTCATGGATTTGTTTTTCCAAATCAATCATTGCTTCACATGTTTGCAGCAGCAGCTCCGATTGCTCCGCCTGTTTGGCGAAATCCGCTGTGGAAAGCTCCCGCTTCCCCCGCAGGGAAGCCAGCAGGGAGCCTTTCTCCGGCACGTATTGCGCCAGAATCTCCCGCGCCCGCACCGCCTGGCTCCGCTTTTTTTCCAGCAGGGCCATCATTCCCTGTGTGTTCATACGGATCAGGGCTTCCTCTGCACTGTCGTGCAGCTCGATCACACCACAGCGCTGAAGCCGCTCTACGATGCGCTTGCTATCACGCAGCAGGGCGGCGATTTCAATGCGCTGCATGTGGCACTTTGCCATCCTGCCTTCCCCCTTCCGCTGAAGATTGCCCAAGGATACGGCGAATCGCCGCATCTACTGCGGCTGCCTGACGCTCCTGCGCACCAGCTCGCAAAACAGCAGCCTGATGCTCCGCCTCTCTGCGCGCTTTGCCCGTCAACTCCTCCGCCTGCTGTGCAGCCTCCCGGCGCATTGCCTCCGCCTGCTGCTGTGCAAGGCGTTCCCGTTCTGCCAGAAGCCGGGCGCCCGCCTCCCGTGCGGCGGCGAGCTGTGCCTGTGCCTCAGCACGCGCTTGCTCTGCCGCACAGCTTGCCTGCCGCTCCGCCTGTAGAATTTCCTGAACGGTTTTGGAAGCCATACCGTCACCTCCCACCTGATTTTCCTCACTGAAAAATCGAGATTTTATGGTAAACACACATCCATTCCATTTACTTTTTCAAATCATTCAACCAGTATTTTTATAAAAAATTTGGGTTTTATTATAGCATATCCGTTTCGCCCCAAATAGCTTTTATAGATTTTCATAAAAAATTCAAAATTAAATCAATTTTCTGTTCAAAAGGCTCATAGAGGTAGATTCTTATTTTACACTTCTGAATGCTTTTGCCTCCGCATAAAGATAGGTGAGGTGGTTGAGATGTTTGTATACTCCGTGAAATCGTCAAAAATTAAAATGGTAATTTTAATCCTGCTTGTACTTCTGCTCGTGCTGGCCATGCTGCTCGTTACGCGCCTGCACCAGCCCGCCGAAGCGGGCAGCGAGTTAAACATCAAGGCGGAGAATGCACAGCAGCGCGTGGCGTTCCTCTCCCAATTCGGCTGGAGCTTTGACGAGGATCCAGTCGAGGTTGCCGAGGTAATCATCCCGCCGGAATTTGACAGCGTATATGAGCAATATAACGCAATCCAAAAAGAACAGGGCTTTGACCTGACCAATTATCAGGGAAAACGGGTCAAACGGTGGACCTACGCCATCCAGAATTATCCCGGCTACCCTGCGGACAGCGGTTGTATCCACGCCAACCTGCTGGTATACGAAGGACGGGTAATCGGCGGAGATATCTGCTCCATCGAGCTCGATGGGTTTATGCATGGCTTTGATTTCCCCGAGGCCGAAAGCTCCAGCGTACCGGCCTCCACAAAACCGGCACAGACCGGAACAAGCGCATAAAAATAGCCCGCAGCGGATAAAAGCTGTGGGATATTTTTATATTTAGGATTTTTTATGCATCATACTTCTCTCACACAATGGGACTTTTTGGCCCGGAGGGCAAAAAGCGAACCTTC
>USBP01000146.1 GCA_900552985.1 uncultured Oscillospiraceae bacterium | reverse complement strand
CGGGCCCGCCGGAAGCGCGCGGAACCTGCCGCCGTTGGCCTACTATGAGGAGCTGACTCCGTGATAGACGGAAGGCCCCATTGGGCGCGGTCGGGTCAAGACCTGGCCCTACGAAGTTGGATGTTGGACTGAGGACATTGGATATTAGACTTGATTTCATTTAAACTCCTGCTTCTGAGGCAACCGCTTCGGGCTTCTACGTCTGGCATCTGACATATGAGTTCTATTTTAAATACTCCCAAAATAAAAAACGAAGGTGATGCTATGCAAATGACGATGCGCTGGTTTGGCGCGCAAAAGGATACCGTCACGCTCGAGCAGATCCGGCAGGTGCCGGGGGTCACAGGGGTTGTTCCCGCGCTGCACGATTTACCGGCGTGGCCGCTGGACCGCATTCTGGCCATGAAAGCGGAGATCGAGGCCGCGGGGCTCACAATGGAATGCATCGAAAGTGTCAACGTCCATGAGGATATCAAGCTTGGCGCGCCCTCGGCCGGGCAATATATTGAAAACTATAAAACCTCTATCCGTAATCTGGCGAAAGCCGGGGTGAAGGTGATCTGCTATAACTTCATGCCCATCTTTGACTGGACGCGCACGGACCTTGCCATGCAGATGGGTGACGGCGCGACCTGCCTCTCCTACGACGGCGCGCAGATTGAGGGCAAAAGCCCGGAGGATATGTTCCGCGAGATTGATGAAAACTCCAACGGATACGCCATGCCGGGTTGGGAAACTGAGCGTATGGGCGAAATTAAGGAGCTGTTTCAAAAATACAGAGGCGTGACGGAAGAGGATCTCTGGCGCAACTTACAGCACTTTCTGGAGGAGATTATCCCTGTCTGCGAGGAATGCGACGTGAAGATGGCCATCCACCCGGATGACCCGCCATGGGGTATCTTTGGCCTGCCGCGCATCATCACGGATATCGCTGCGCTGCGCCGTTTTTTAAAGCTGGTGGACAGCCCCTATAACGGCCTGACCTTCTGCACAGGCTCGCTCGGCGCCAGCCTTCAAAACGATCTCCCCGCCATGATCCGCGAGGTCGGAAGCCGCATTTATTTTGCGCACCTGCGTAATGTGAAGGTGGAGGGCAACCGCTTTCATGAAACCTCCCATCTGTCGGCGGATGGGTCGCTCGATTTGTATGAAATTGTGAAAGCGCTTCAGGAGGTAGGCTTTGACGGCTATATCCGTCCCGATCATGGGCGGATGCTCTGGGGGGAAGTGGCCCGGCCGGGCTACGGCCTCTATGACCGTGCGCTGGGCGCAGCATATTTGAACGGCCTGTGGGAGGCTGTTGCCAAAAGCAAATAATCCATCATCAGGGAAAGGGTGTATCAGCTATGATTCAGCATGAAAATTTAAAGGGCCGCGTGGCGGTTGTCACCGGCGGCGGCGGGGTGCTGTGCAGCGCGTTTGCAAAGGATCTTGCAGCCTCCGGCGTGAAGGTTGCGGTGCTTGATATCCGGGAGGAGGCCGCGCAGGCCGTCGCCAATGAGATCAAGGCCGGCGGCGGCGAGGCAACCGGTATTGCGTGCGATGTGCTCAGTGCGGAGAGCCTGGAAAAGGCCCGCCAGGCCGTCAATGAAACGTTCGGCACCTGCGACATTCTGCTCAACGGAGCAGGCGGCAACTCCCCGCTCGGCACCACAACAAAGGAGACGCTTGAGCCGGAGGATTTGCAGCAAAAGGCGGAGGGCGTGAAAACGTTTTTTGACCTCGACCCCAAGGGCATCGAATTCGTCTTTAACCTCAACTTCCTCGGCACGCTGCTGACAACGCAGGCCTTTGCCAAAGATATGGTCGGCAAGGAGCACGCCTGCATTGTCAACGTATCCTCCATGAATGCCTACCGGCCGCTGACCAAAATCCCGGCCTATTCGGCGGCAAAGGCGGCGGTTTCAAACTTTACGCAATTTATGGCCGTGCACTTTGCAGATGTGGGCATCCGCGTCAACGCGATCGCACCCGGCTTTTTCTCCACCAATCAGAATAAAACGCTGCTTTATCATGAGGACGGCTCCCTCACCCCCCGCAGTGAAAAAATCCTCTCCCACACGCCGCTCAGGCGTTTCGGCGTGCCGGCGGATTTGACGGGCACGCTGCTCTACCTCTGCGATGAGGAATATGCAGGCTTCGTCACCGGCATTATCGTGCCTGTAGACGGCGGCTTCTCCGCCTATTCCGGTGTGTAAAAAATTGGATGGAAAGGGAGAATGACAAAATGGATTTAAACCTTCGCGCCAAGCAGGAGTGCCTGTTTGACGAAATTTCGCTTGGAGAAGTGATGCTCCGGCTCGACCCCGGCGACACGCGCATCAAAACAGCGCGTTCCTTCCGGGCCTGGGAGGGCGGCGGAGAATACAATGTAGCGCGCGGGCTGCGGCGCTGCTTTGGCCTGCACACGGCGGTGGTCACCGCACTGGCCGACAATGAAATCGGCCGTCTGATTGAGGATTTTATTTTGCAGGGCGGCGTGGATGCCTCTCTCATTGAATGGAAGCCCTATGACGGCATTGGCCGCAGCGTGCGCAATGGTCTGAATTTTACGGAGCGCGGCTTTGGCATCCGGGGCGCAGTGGGCGTATCGGATCGCGGGCACACCGCCGCCTCCCAGCTCAAGCCCGGCGATATTGACTGGGATTTCATCTTCGGCCGCCTCGGCGCACGCTGGCTGCACACGGGCGGTATTTTCGCTGCCCTGTCTGAAACGACCGCGCAGGTTGTGCTGGAGGCTGTGAAGGCTGCAAAAAAATGGGGCACGGTCGTCTCCTATGATCTCAATTACCGCCCCTCCCTCTGGAAGGATATCGGCGGGCAGGCAAAGGCGCAGGAGGTAAACCGTGAGCTTGCCAAATACGTGGATGTGATGATCGGCAATGAGGAGGATTTCACCGCCTGCCTCGGCTTTGAGGTGCCCGGCAACGATGCAAGCCTCAAAACACTCAGCATCGAGGGCTACGGGAAAATGATTGAACAGGCCGTAAAGGTCTATCCGAATTTCAAGGTAGTAGCCACCACGCTGCGCGCAGTAAAGACCGCCACGGTCAACGATTGGAGCGCCATCCTGTGGGCGGATGGGCAGCTGTATCGCGGCCTTGACCTACCCGCGCTGGAGATCTACGACCGCGTCGGCGGCGGCGACAGTTTTGCCTCCGGCCTGATCTACGGCCTGATAACCACGGGCGACGCGCAGCAGGCGGTGAATTTTGGCGTTGCGCATGGTGCGCTCGCTATGACCACGCCGGGCGACACTTCCATGGCCAGCCTCAAAGAGGTGGAGAATGTAATGAAGGGCGCCGGCGCCAGGGTGCAAAGGTGAAGCTGGGCGATGGATTTTAGAGATTGGATGGCAGAGGAGGGTACCGCCAAGCCCAGCCAGAGGGGAAGGCTGTAAAAACTCCCTCCTTTTAAACGCTCCCTGCGACTTCCTCTGAGGCGAAAGTTTTCGGCATTCACGTCTAACTCTGAAATCTGATGGACAATTTTCAGCATCGAATATCTAAATTCGCATCTGCTGTTTCATTTTCAATCGTTCCTATTGAATCAATTTAACCAATTGAGGGGTTTCTATGAAAAAACTACAGCTTTCGAGGCTTTCGGTTTTCTTTTTCTACTGCGCGGTGATTGTTTCCCTCCTACAAAGAATGGTATATACTTTTCTAATCAATGAGGGCTCCGTCGATGCCGTTCTATCGGCACAAACGGCCTTTACCGTTATTGTACTTCTGCTAGGAGTGGCTGCGGCTGTCTTCTATCTCTTGTTCGCGCGCAAGGATGGGCAGCGCAAGGGGCTGGCAGTTGCGGCGCTTTGCATTCTGGTTTTGAGCCTGCCCATTACCTTCGTTTTCAATGCCTTTTTTTCAGAGGAATCTTCTTTCGCCTATCAAATGGCGAGCCTCGTGCTTTCTTCTTTCTTCTGCACCCAAACGGCTTTAATCCTGATAGCTATGCAATATGCAGTGACGGCGCTGAAAAAGAAATTGGCGATTGCTACGCTGCTGATATATGCGTTATGGAGCATCGTGTCAATGATTCAACAGGGGTATTTCCTTTGGAGAGCCGGGCTGCCGCAGAGTGCATGGATGCCGAGCTCCTATACATTATTATCGTCTCTTGGAATGTTATCAGCTCTGCCTTTTGTTGTTTTCCTGATATTGAGCATGGTTTCCGCCGTGCTTTTCCTGCGGTTGATCCGTGCGGTGGAACAGCCCTCGCCGGCCGGATGGGCGGGGCAACCGCAGCAAGCTGCGGGCATCGCCGGAAGCGATGCGCCTTTGCGCCCGGGCGTTTGCCCGAACTGCGGGCGGGATAACGGGCCCGAGGCCAATTTCTGCGCGGTGTGCGCCATTCCTTTAAAGCGTCCGGGGCCCCAAAGCAGCCCGGAGGGCTCTGGCTCCGGCCGGCGCTGCCCCTCCTGCGGCGTGCCGCTGGAGCCCGGCGACCACTATTGTCCGCTTTGCGGGAGCAAAATAGAAGAATAAATCAGATATCAGATTTCAGACGTTAGACATCAGATGTGGTTTCCTTCAGGTTTCTGCCTCAGCGGCAGGCGGCTAAAATTTCTAGCTGTTCAAACGTTTTCTGTTGCTACCTTTAAGTCAGCTGCTTTTGGATTTCTCATCTGACGTCTGACTTGGGCCCCCGCAGCCTGAGCGGGAAAATACATCATTTTATTTGTGATGCGGCCATGAGGTTTTCAGTTTACTTTTCATGAGTGCCTGGTTTCGCTGTACGCGACTACCTTCTCTTACAGAAGTAAGAGAAGGTAGAAAGAGAAGCATCTGGGGCCT
>USBP01000145.1 GCA_900552985.1 uncultured Oscillospiraceae bacterium | reverse complement strand
GCAGGCGCAAACGGTGCATGTGGATAATTTTCAGTGTTACCACAATTACCACCCCGATATTACCATCCGGGAGATGCAGGAGTACCGCCGCAAGATGATCGAGTACGTGACCGGAAAAGGGATTGATATCACCTCAGAATTTACATACCGGGAGGATGAGAGCCTCCCCAATCGTATGCCGTTTGGCCTGCCGCGCGAGCATCACCCCTCGGCGCCGCTCGATACGCTGGGCCTTATCCCGGCCAGCTGGTGGTGCACGCGCCTGCGGCGGGAGGAGTATGTCTCCATTTCGCCAAAGCTGTACGGCGGCGGGATCTATAAGGATAAGCGCTATGCCAGCTACCTTTACGGCAATATGCACGGCGAGGAAATCTTTCAGGATTACCATAAGCCGGATGGGGATTGGGCCCGCCGCTTTATGCATGATTTTGCCACTGTTCAGGTGCCGTACCGCTACCTGTGCCGCCATGAGCGGCTCGCGATCAAGGGGCATGGCGCAAATGAACGCTGCATCTTATCAGACGGGGTCGTCTCCTACAACCGCGGCCGCCGGATCACCGTCAATGGGGAAACGCGAAAGGAAGGGGATACCCTCTTTTTGCCGCTGGATGATGGGGAGACGCAGTGGATTGCCTACAGCGCAAAGGGGGATTCGCGCAGCTGGCGCTTCCCTGCAGGCAAATCTGCAGTGATTTACCGTGTGGAGCCGGATGGTAACCGCTATCTGGAGCGGCGGGAGCAGGTGGGCGGCTCGCTGTTTCTATCGATTTCCCCAGGCGAGCTGATGCTGGTGCGGGCTGTTGCGCCTACGGTAAACGAAGCAAATGGGAAGGCTCAGGATGATTAGCTATGAGAATTTCGAATCAAAACCTATCGGTCGCCTTTGAAGAGCATACTCAAAAATATGAGATCCGTTACAAAGGCTTCTCCTGGGTCAATGAGGGGCGGCCGCCCTATGTCGTCCTGCGCAAAAAGGTGGGGGATAAATACCTCTCCACCGTGCGCACCTTTGGCATGGCGCCGCAAAAACACGTTTCCTGCGTGGGGAACCGGATTGTTGCGCACTACGGCGGCTTTAGCGCATTCGGCAAAAAGCTGCCTTTTACGCTTGTCTGTACGGCTGAGATTACCGGGGGAAACACCGTCGAATTTTCTCTGAAGGCGGAGCACGAGGAGGGGATAGATATCGCTGCGGCGTATTTCCCCGGCCCGTTTAATGCGAAGAATCCGGACGGATATACTTACGCCGTGGACACCATGCGCCAAGGGCTGCTGCTGCCGGATGGCTGGCGAAAGAACGCCCTCTCTACATTCGCCTATGCAAACTATCCGCGGCAGATCAACACTGGCGAATGTTACCTCCCGTTCTGGGGGCGCGTGAGCGGCCGCAACGGATTCTGCGCAATCGTGGAAACGCCTTATGACGCCGCCATGTTCTCCTGCTTTGGTAAACGCGGCTCCTTTCTGAACTCCGTCCACTGGCTCTCCTCACTGGGCAAGCTCGGGTATGAGCGAAAAATCCGTTTTATCTTCCATGACAGCTGCGATTACAATACGCTTGCCAAGGATTACCGCGCCTATCTGATGGAGCAGGGGCGTTTGGTAACCATGCAGGATAAAATTGAGGCGAATCCGAATATTCAAAAGCTCGTTGGCTCTCCGGTATTGCACTGCGGGATTTTTTCCAATGTGCACCCTGCGTCCAGCTACTATAAAAAGGGCGGCCAGAACCGCAGGCTGCTTGCCTCCTTTTACAAGCGGGCGGAGCAGTACCGGCATCTCAGAGAGCTGGGGCTGGATCAGCTCTATATCCACACGGACGGATGGGGCGAGCAGGGCTATGACAACAACCACCCCTATGTGCTGCCCCCTTGCCCCGAGGCAGGCGGTTACAAGGGCATGCGCACACTATCCAGGGAGTGCCGCAGGCTCGGGTATGTTTTTGCTATCCATGATCAGTACCGTGATTTTTACTATACCTGCAAAAAATTTGACGAGCAGAAGGCCGTCACTAAAATCGACGGCTCCCACTTCTATTGCGACACCTGGGCGGGCGGCCCGCACACGTGGCTGTGCGCGTCGCAGGCGCCGGCCTTTGTCCGCGATACCTATGATACCCTGGCGGAGCACGGCGTAGATATCCAGGGCGCCTATCTGGACGTATTCTCCATCATGCCTGGGGATGAATGCTTCCATCCGGATCACCGCGTCACCCGGGAGCAAAGCGTTCGCTACCGTGGGGAGTGCTTTGGCATGCTGAATAACCGCGGGATCATCCCTTCCTCGGAGGAGCCGGGGGATCAACTGATCGATAAGCTGGCGCTTGTGCACCACGCGCCCTATGCCTTACGCCCGCAGGAGCGAGGGGAGGCCGTCGGCATTCCTGTTCCGCTGCTCAATTTGGTGTACCACGATTGCATCATGATCCCATGGCTGTGCAAGGGCGTAGGCGGCTGGGGCATCCCCAATGGGGACAGCGCCGGGCTCCACTGCGTGCTCAATGCCGGTATGCCATACTTTGAACCGTTTGACCGCCGGGATGACCTGCTGCCGGACGTACATTTAAAAAAGGAGATTGCCTACGTCCAACGGCTGGCTCAAATTCAGGCTGCTCTTTTTGATCAGGAGATGCTGTATCACCGCTTTTTAGATCGTACCGGCCGGCAACAGGAGGCCGGCTATGCGGATGGAACGGTCATTCGGGTAGATTTTGCTCATGGAACCTATTCCGTCAAACGCAAGCAGTAGACAGAATTTAATTTCAATGAAGGGCGTGAGAAAGATGAAATGTGTCAACAAACGGTGGGCAAAAATCCTCCTCTCCGTCATCGCTGTCATCCTCGCGGCAGTGCTGATCATCGCCGTTGTGCTGTTTTTCCCGCTCATGGGCAAAAAGCATGTGGAGATTTGGAGCGCTGGGCAGGATTTCGACTTGAGCAGCATCCAAACGGTGGAAAAAAAGCCGGGGGAGGATTTTAAAATCCTTTTGCTCACCGATACGCAGCTGTGGGTAAACCCGGTAGATAATCAGGCGTGCTATGACCAGATTGCCCAGCTCGTAGAAAGAACCAATCCAGATATGATGGCGACCGTAGGAGATAACGTCTCCGGCGCGACCTCGCGGTTTTTGCTTCGGAAGTGGATTCGGGTGATGGATTCCTTCCAGATTCCCTGGACGGCGGTGTTCGGCAACCATGATCCCGAGATTCCTATGACCATGCTGAACTGGCAGGGCGATCAGTTGATGCGCTCCGAATACTGCCTGTTCCAAAAGGGACCCTCCAACCTGTATGGCTGCGGCAACTATGCGGTAAACATCACGGAGAATGGCGTGCCGGTCTACACGCTGTTTATGCTTGATAACGGCCGGTATACGGAATATGAGGATGGCTCTAAGCGGGAGATCTACATGGGCTATGAGCAGATTGCCTGGTATGAGTGGAATGTGCGCGGCATTGCGGGTGCAGTGGGCCACACCGTCCCTTCCATGACGTTTTCCCACTTCGCCCTGCCGGAGATGAGCGAAACGATTGAGCAGGTTGGCGTCTATAACGAGGCGGATGGCAGTTATACGATCCCGGAGGAATACGGCTTTGGCAAGTGCGCCTATCTGCCCGGTTGTTCTCCGGTCAATTCCGGCTTTTTTGAGAAGTGCGTGGCGCTCGGCTCCACCACACATATCTTCTGCGGCCACGATCATGAGAATAACGCCAGCGTCACACGCGATGGGATCACCATGACCTATGGTATGAAAACAGGCCCCTCTCCGGCGCCGTGGAATTTTGCGGAGGAAACCGGCGGCACGCTTATCACGATCCACACAGGCTCTGACGCACAGGCTTCCGTCACGGTAGAGCATGTGCCCCTTGCTGCGGCCGCGCAGTGAGAGAAGGCCACCCTACACCTAGCGGCTGTGCGTGCCGGGATGGCAATGCTTCCCCCTGCATATGACTTTGCCGCGCTCCATGCCTGTTCCGGCATGTGGGCGTGGCTTTGTTTATAGCGCGACCGGCTTTTTTGCCGCAGGTAGCGCTTGCTTTTTTGTAATCCTGTGGTATAATAGTTATCGACATATGACGGAAACGGTGCGGGGGGGGTGGTTTCATGGCAAGGCCAAGCAGGTGCAGGCGAATTTGCAGGGAGCCGGATTACGATGGCTTCCTGCCGCAGGGTATCCCGTCCGGGGAGCCGGTTACCCTGACGGTGGATGAATATGAAGTGATCCGCCTGATTGATTTGGAGAAACTGACCCATGAGCAGTGCGCAAAGCAAATGGATATCTCCCGAACCACCGTGACCGAAATATACGAATCTGCAAGGGAGAAGCTTGCCGGCAGCATTGTTTACGGCAAGCCGCTGCGCATCGCGGGCGGTCATTATCGGCTGTGCGACGGCGGCATTCCCTGCTGCAAGGCTGCTTGCGAAAAAATGGGCCGCACAGTCCCAAAGCAACCTGTGCCAAAGAAAGGAGCCGATCAAATGAGAATCGCAGTCACCTATGAAAACGGCAATGTATTTCAGCATTTTGGCCATAGCGCCCAGTTTAAATTGTATGATGTTGAAAATGGGAAGATTATCAACCAGCAGGTTGTGGATACGAACGGGCAGGGGCATGGCGCTTTGGCCGGGTTCCTCTCCGGGGCAGGGGTGGAGGTTCTCATCTGCGGCGGCATCGGTGGAGGGGCGCAGCAGGCCCTGCGGGAGGCCGGCATCCGGCTGTGCGGAGGCGTATCCGGCAGTGCGGACGGCGCAGTAAACGCTTATCTTGCCAATGCGCTCCCATTTGACGCCAACGTGCATTGCAGCCATCATGAGCACGGGCACTCCTGCGGAGAACATGCGTGCGGGGAGGAGAAGCACGGCTGCTCCGGCTCCGGCAGCTG
>USBP01000144.1 GCA_900552985.1 uncultured Oscillospiraceae bacterium | reverse complement strand
AACGCAACCGGGCACTTATTAAAAGTTAGCAGAAAATCTCATGGCTGTGCCACAAATGAAAACAATATCATTTCTGGCTGTATTATAAACCAAAATGACGAACTTTACCTGTTAAGTCAAGACCCAACCCTCCGAAGTTAGACTGTAGATTTTAGAAATTAGATGTTAGAGATTGTTCCCTTGACGTCTGCAATCTGGCATCTGAAAAAAACAAAACCACCCGTCGAGCGGGTGGTTTTGTTTGTGATATGCCATTTTTTCAAAGAAGCACGTCCGCATAAATCATGCAGTGATCGGAGGGAATCCGTCCGTTCACCAGATCGGTCACCACGCGGTAAACCATCGGCTTCACCGTATCCTCTGTGACAAATATAAAATCGATCGGGAGCTTATCCTCCAGCCCCTCCATATTAAAGCCGTTGAAGGTGCCCATGCTCATGGTATCCGGCGCGAGGAATTTGCTGTCGCCCAGTACGGCGGTCATCCTGTTGTAAACATCGGAGCCCTCGGAGACGTTGAAATCCCCTGTGCAGACCGTGGGCAGGCCCAGCTCTGCAACTTTATCCAGGATGAGCTGGACACTGTTCTGCCTTGCCTGCTCGCCGACATGATCCAAGTGCGTGTTGACATGCGCATAGCATTCGCCGGTTTCCTTATTACGCAGCACCGCCCAGGTACAAATCCGGTTGAGCGCCGCATCCCATCCAATAGAGGGACGCTCCGGCGTTTCGGACAGCCAGAAGGTTCCGGAATCGACCACATCATATTTATCGCTGCGGTAAAAGATGGCGGAAAACTCATCAAAGATATAGCCGTCCCGGCTGATGCCCACGTAATCATAAGCCGGTAGGGCCGCCTTAATTGCCAGCAGCCATCCGGCGTGCGCCTCCTGCACGCCGAAGGAATCCGGTGCATATTTCTCGATGGTCTTCGTGACTGCCCCGATACGGAACAGCATAAAGTTGCTGCCCTCGCCCGCTGTTTGCACATTGAAGCTCGCCACGCGCACCGCGCCGGGATAGACTGCAACCTCCGCCTGCGGCGGCTGCGACACATCCGGCAGGATGCCCTCCGGCAGCTTCAAAATCCCGCCCGTAGCAACGGAGAGCAGCGCGCTGAAGGAAAGAATCAGCGCAATCACCTTGTTCACGCACCAGCGCCTCAACACCTGCAATGCCTGCATTTTCTTCACCCTTTCCAATATTTTTCACCTTATTTAGCGCCTGCATGCAGACGCCGCATTTCAGATAGGATAGCCTCCTATCCGAAAAGCATTCATTTTGTATCCGCCTGCTGGAGCATATCCGCATAAATCGCATAATGATCGGATGCCAGACGGCCGTGCACGCGGTGGTTCACCACGCGGGAAACCTGCGGGGCAAAGCTCTCCTTTGTGATAAAGATAAAATCAATCGGGCTTTTTTTGCGCGCCAAAAACGGGTGATAGCCATGATAGGTGCCGCTGGACATTCGCTCCGCCGCGAGATACTTTGCGTCCCCAATCGGCCCGTCATTCAGCAGGCGGTAGACCGCACTGCCCTCCGGCACATTGAAATCCCCCGTACACACCGCCGGCATGGGGAAGGAAAGCAGCTTCTCCCGCACCAACCTGGCCCCTTCCAGCTGTGCCTGTGCGCCGATATGATCCAGATGGGTATTTACATGCGCATAGCACGCGCCTGTTTCCCGATTGCGCAGCGCCGCCCAGGTACACACGCGGGGAAAGGCTCCATCCCACCCCTTGGAGGGGCGCTCCGGCGTTTCAGACAGCCAAAAGTTGCCGGAATCCACTAGCTCATACCGGTCACGGCGGTAAAACACCGGGGTAAATTCCCCACCGCGCACGCCATCCTCCCGGCCTACGCCGACCCAACCGTATTCTGGCAAGCCCGCAGTGAGATACTCCATCCATTCCCACCGCGCCTCCTGCAGGCCAAAGGAATCCGGCTGTGCGGCCCACAGCGTTTCAATCACCAGCGGCGCACGGCTTTTCGCCGAGTGCAGCCCCTTCCCGCCATAACGGACATTAAAGGATAAAATACGTATTGTTTTTTGCTCCACAAAAGCATCCCCTTTTTCCGGCCATCCATAAAATCGGCTTACCTATACCGATTGGCTTTTGGCACGTTTTCATCCAATCCTTCTAAATCGAATACGGAATAAAATTATTTCCTGCGGTTGGCGCGTGCCAGTTCCTTCTCTGCTTTTCTCTGCGCAATGCGGGCCGCCTCCGCCGCCTCGCGCTTTGCCGCCTCTGCGTCCGCACGGGCCTTCGCCTCATCATACATAGCGGCAATTTCATCATAGTGCTTGTAATTTTCCTCCTGGATCAGCAGGCGCTTTGCCTCCAGATACGGCTTTGCAGCCCGGTGGTACAGCGAGTTTTCATTGGTTGCCTCTTTGATTTTCGTGCGGATCTTCGCGCGCGCAAGCTTAATGCGCTGCACCTCGTGCTTCGCCTGCTGAACGGCCTCCCGATCCTTGCTATCTCTGGCCTCAAACTGCTTATGGAATGCATCCTCCAGCTCAGCCTCCAGGCGATCCTCCTCTGCAAATAAGCGGTCAAACACAGCGGCATCAAACTCCACAATACCGTTGGGATAGTGCCGGAGAATCATCCGTTTTGAATACAGCCGCTTGCGCGCCTGCTCGATTGCCGCCTTGCGGTATAGCTTCTCCTCCTCCGTGCCCTTGGGCAGAGCCCGTGCCTGCGAGAGGATAGCCGGATCCACATTGACCAGGTTGGAAAGGCCGGCTGCGTAAATTTCACGCGCTACACGCACCTGCTCCTGAACCTCGAGCGTATTAAACTTATTCATCTCATCAATAACAAAACGGGAAATCTCAATCATCCGGTTATGTTCAATCGCGGCTTTGCGCTCCTTCTTCGCTTTACGGGCCGCTGTGCGGCCGCCGGCCTTCTTCGCTTGCCGGATGGCGTCCTTCGTCTCCGGCAGAGGCTCTTCCGCGACATACCTGCGTGCCTCATTCACCAGATCAATCGTCTCCACAAGCCCGCTGTCCGACAGCGCATGGTTGCCGTAATCCTCAAACAGCGCGCGCACCTTCAGCACATTAACCATGCCGCGCTGCTTGGTCTCCGTCAAGTCATAGAAGAAATAGGGCACCACATTCATCACCGCGCCAAAGACGCCGAGCCCAACGAGCACTGCAAAGGCGCTGACAAAGATATTGCGGTTATACAGCACGTCATACGCATTGGTATAGCCCATAGCCACCGCATTTTCTGTGGTGATACCCAGCGCTTCATACACGGCGGGCAGCACGCCGCTGGTCACCATCGTGATCGCGCTACCGATCAGGCCGACAGCAGCAAACATGCCGTCGATCCGCTCGCCGGAGACATATTGCTGATAATCGCGGATATCTCCCTGAATGCTGGGGTTGAGCACATTGGCAAACGAATTTGCCAGCCCATTCATCCACATGCAGATCAGGATCAGCCAGATGCCCAGGCCCGGGTCGACATTCACAACAACCGGATAAATCATGGCAATGAAAAAGATGTTTAAGATATTGGTAAAAACCAAGACGCGCTTTTTGCCGAATTTACGGATGGCCCAGGGCGCCATCAGCATGCCCCAAAGGGCGGAATTCCCCTGAAGCGTTGTGATCAAAGCGTATTGCCCCTCTGTGCAGGCGTGCTGATACTGGTAAATCCATTGCAGAATCGTACCATAGGAGTTTTCCAGAAAGCCCAGCCACCCGGCAAGGGAGATGATCCAGAAATATTTATTTTTCGCCACAGCCCGCAGTGCGTCCATAAATTTGATCTGGACAACGTGCGTTTTCGCCTGAATGATCTTCTCCTGCGTGTTGGCATAAACCAAAATCACCAGCAGAATACCGATAATCAGCATGGGGGGATAGGCAAAGCGGTAGAGCTTCATATCCGTCATATCGCCGTTTGTCAAAAACTTGGCTGCCATCGGCATGACGATGCCGGTGATGGAAGGCGCGATGGAATAAATAACTGCTTTCACAGCGGATACATCCGTGCGCTCCTGCGTATTGGGCGAAAGCACATAGATCAGGTTTTCATAGGAATCATAGAAAAAGCTGAAGAAGAACTGGAACCCGATGTTAAACAGCAGCACGGTCAGCATCCGCATGTTCATGGACATCTGCTCATAGGGCATCCACACAAAGCCGATTGCGAGCAGCACGGTCGGCACGCCCATCACCAATAGCCAGGGGCGGTATTTGCCCTTTCGGCTGCGGGTATTATCGATGATATTGGCGCGCACCGCCGTCAATGGGAAGCTGGATGCGACGGAGATCAGATAGAGCATATAGATTTTGGTCGGTTCAATACCAATCGCGTTGCCGATGATAAAGTTGCCAACCGAAAGCTGCAACGCCCAGATAATCACGATGATGAAATAGGCGCCGATGCCGCCTACGCTGTAGGCGGCAATTTCCTTAAAGGGCATATACTTCCCCGCAGGAGGTTTCTTCCAGTACACTTTTAAATCCGATAAAAGGTTTCCGACAGTTTGTTTCAGCTGCAATTTTTTTACCCCCAAACGATACAGCTTCTTATTAAAATTAACTAAATTATAACGCTTATTTCCTAATTATTCAAGCATTTAACCGGTGTTTATCTGGAAAATAGCGTTTAAATTTCAGCCTGCCGGGCCTCCGGCGCTGTCCGCACGGGGAATATGTTTTTTCTTCCCACCCCGGCGGCAAGGGCATCCTTCGCTCCAAACAGCACAAAAAGGCCGCGTTGCAAAACACAGCCTTCCGAATGTTTGTTATAACCACTATAATCTTGCTTGAGGTGCGGCCATGGGGTTTTGTTTGAATTTTTAATGAGTGCCTGATTGCGTTGTACACGCGTTCATTCTCTTGCTTCTGCAAGAGAA
>USBP01000143.1 GCA_900552985.1 uncultured Oscillospiraceae bacterium | reverse complement strand
CCTTCACGGGCATGGAGAGGATCCCGGCAGGCACAACCTCGCCATAGCGCTCCCCACCGTTTTGCCACAGGCACATGAGGTAAATTAACATCTGCATATTCAGCCCACTGAGCACGTCGGAGAGTAAAAACTCCTTACCACCCGACTTATAATCTATCACGCGCAAATAAGCTTTCCCATCCCGCTCCATGCGGTCCACCCGGTCGATGGAGCCCTTGATTTGCAGCGTGCCGCCATCCGGCAGGGAGAGCGAGTATGGGGGCACCGGCCCATCCCTGTCGATTTTCAGCTCAAAATCAACAGGCGTAAAGCTGCAATGCAGGAACTCCTCGCAAAGCCGGCCCACCACTTCCTCCAAAACGACGGCCAGCTGGTTGAACTGATAGGCAAACCGCTTCGGCTTCTCCTGCGCGCCGCCCATTTTTTCTTCTAAATAAGCAAACAACAGGCGTTTGATCTCCTGTGCACGCCTTTCAGGCCCCATCTCATGCAGCTGACATGGGGAATACGCGCGCAACAGCCGCTCAAGCACATCATGCGTGACCGTGCCGCTGCTCAGCGGGTCGAGCCTTGCCGCCCTGCGCGGCTGGGCATCGAGGCCATAGCGGCAAAAATACTGAAAGCGGCATTTATGATAAACCTCCACACGGGAGGCGGAAAGATAAAGCCTGTCTCCAAACAGCCTGCGGGCATTTTCTGGTTTTTCAAAGTGCACAGGCGATTTCTCTGCCGCACGGCCAACGCTCGCCAGGCGGCCCGCATAATCTGCACGGGAGGCAAAATAACCCTTCAGAGCGGCGGAAAAAGCATCTTCTCTCCTCCATCGGGAGGCGGCAAGCCGAAACGCGGGCGCAGCACCCTCCACACAGGCGAGAGGGCCCTCCTCCTCCGCATCCAGATGCGGGCAGTGGGGGAAGAGCCGCTGAAGCTCTGAAAGGATCACGGAGCCCGTCTGCGCGCCGCCCTCGCCATCCGACCGCGTATGGCAGACATAGAGACGCTCCCGCGCGGCGCAGAGCGATTGGTAGGCAAGCAGCCGCTCCTCCACAGCCTGCAGGTCGAAAGGGTCGGTCATCTCAAGCCCTGCCTCAATGAGCCTGCGGCGCTCCGCGTCGGAAAAAACGCCGCTTGCGGAGGGCGTGCGCGGAAACTCCCCTTCGTTGGCTCCGATGAGGAACACCACGCGCGGGGAGGATACCCGCATACGGTCTGCGCTGCCCAGCGGGATCTCATCCAGCCCCTGGGGGATGGCGCCGATATCCTGTGAAGCGAGGACTGCGTCAAACAGCTGGGCAAAACGGGCGAGCGGCATCCTGTGCCCCTCCAGCGCTGCGGCGCATTGGCTGAGCATCTGCATCAACAGCTCCCAGATCCGGCCCTGCTCCAAAGCGAGCGCTTCCTCGCCGCCATCGCTGAGGCCCTGCGCCAGCGCGCGCAGGTGGCCGGCAGCGTCCGTCTCCTCCAAAAAAACGTATACTGCACGGCTGATCTGCGCTCCATCCGCCTCCCAGCAGGCCGCCCGCAGCCGCTCGAGCGGCCGGATCGCACGCTCTCGCAGGCAGTTGAGCGATTCCAGCTTCTGTACATCCTGTTCCTGAAACGCTTGCCCAAATCCCTCGGGATGCTGTGTAAAGGGACGGAGCAATCGCTCGCCGCTCAAATTCCATTCCAGTAAATAATTTTCAAATTCAGAAATTTCGCTTAGTGTAAAATTCGTCAATCCGGTTTTCAGGCAGCGCAGCACGGGTTCCATGCCAAAGCCCTGCGCTGCCTCAAGCGCAGCACGGACAAATACCATCAGAGGCTGAGCGTCGACTGGCTGCCGGCTATCTTCAAACACCGGCACGTCGTACCGCCGCAAAGCAGCGGTCATTTCCTCCCGGTAATCTTCCACGTCGCGGGCAATGATCGCCATATCCCGGCAGCGCAGCCCCTCCTCCCGTAACAGGCGTTTTGCGGTGCGGGCAACAAAATCGCACTGCGACGCTTGATCCTGCGCGGAGCAGAGCAGGATATCCGCCGTTTCACCGGGAAAGGGCCCGGCCTCCGGCTGGAAGAGATTCTGCTCCAAATAAGCGATCGCCTCAGAGGAAAAGCGGCGCTGTCTGCCCAACACAACCGGTGCGGCAACCGGCACATTCTGCCGCTTTGCAAGGGCGGCAACCCGGCGCGCCGTGCGCTGCACAGGGGAGAACAGCCCCATTCCCCCCTGCTTGTCAGAAAACGCATCTGCGCACAGCGTCAGATACACCTCGTCCGCTTGGGAAAGAATGCGAGAAAGAATATGCTGCTCCTGCACAGTGAAGCTTTTAAAAGCGTCGATCGCCACAATACGGCCCCGAAAAAACGGATGCGCCAGCAGCGTTTCGTTCAAGCGGTCCAAATCCTCCTGATCATCCAGAAAGGAGCGCGCCACAAGCGCGTAGTAGGTGTCGAGGATGAGGGACAACTCCCGCACTTTACGGCGCAGGGCGCTGTCTGGCAATTTATCCGCCGCCTGCCGGAGCGTTTCGGGCGTGACGGCGCATTGACGGCATTCCGCTGCCAGATCCAACAGCTTTGCAGCGAGCGCAGGGCTCTCCCTGTGGCGTGCATAGAGTTCCAGATGATCTTGCGCCTGCTCCAGCGCAAGGCTCATCAGCAGCATCCGACCGCCGTCGTCAATACGCGCGCCATTCGCGCCGCCATATACACGAAAAACCGCGTCTACCAGCCGGGAAAAGCTCAAAACCTCCACCCTCGCTGCATCGCGCGGCCCCAGCAGCTGAAGCATGGCGCGCTCGCTTTCAAAGGAAAACTGCTCCGGCACAAGCAGGATCATTCCCTGCGTGCCTTTCCCCGCCAAATCGCGCAGGAGGGTTCGAATATATTGCGTTTTCCCACTGCCGGAACGGCCTAAAATCAAATGAAGCATGATAACTCTCCTCATTAGCCATTTAGAAGTTGGATGGGGTAACGGGCCGTTTTGATCGCGCAGCCGTTTCCCGCCTGCGTCCCCGATACCTATTTAAAAAATCAAATTTGCAATTTAACCGCTTGTGAAGGCCTTCCGATCAGCCAAAATTCAGGTAAGGGAGCGGGAGGCGTGCATTACAGGAAAACAAAGGCGTTTTCTCGGAACAGCCAAGGCTGTTGCCGGCGCACACATCGGAGGCGTGTGCATAAAATCGGGCGGAACCTCCCCGTTTTTTATGCCTGATATCTAACATCTGTAATCTGAGGATTAAAATTTGTAATGGGTTTTATTATAACAGATAATTGGTCTCAAAACAAACCATTGCGTCAGGAAGAGCACTATGTTAAAATACAAAAGAGACAGTTTTTTGCTTCTTATCCGTTCAGATTTATGAAAAACCTCAAAGGAGGATGAAAACATATGGTATACGACGTGGTGGTTATCGGCGCGGGAGTTACCGGCGCGTTGATCGCACGGGAGCTGAGCCGCTATGAGCTGAAGGTCGCTCTGCTGGAGAAGAACAACGACGCAGCGACAGAAACCTCAAAGGCAAACAGCGCCATCGTCCATGCGGGCTACGATGCAAAGGAGGGCACGCTCAAGGCAAAGCTGAATGTGCATGGGGCAAAAATGATGGGGTCCCTGTGTGAGGATCTCTCCGTCCCCTTTCAAAACATCGGCTCTCTTGTTCTCGCTTTCAGCGATGAGGAGATGGAAACGCTCCAGGTGCTATTGGAGCGCGGGCAGAAAAACGGGGTGCCGAAGCTTGAAATTATCAGCCAGGCGCGGCTGCACGAAGGGGAGCCGACATTCTCCAAACGGGCGCGGGGCGCACTATGGGCGCCGACCGCGTCAATCGTCTGCCCCTATGAGCTGACAATCGCAGCCGTGGAAAACGCGGTGGTAAACGGCGTGGCATTCTACCGCAACTGCGAAGTAGAGCGGATCGTCCCCCAAAAGGATACTTTTTCAATTGGGACGCCGCAGGGCGCCTTTTATGCCAGCTATATTGTAAACGCAGCCGGCGTCCATGCGGATGAGGTCGCGGAGATGATCGGTGACCGTTCCTTCCGCATTACGCCGCGCCGCGGGGAATATCTGGTGATGGATAAAAACATGGGATCACTTGTTTCCCACGTCATCTTCCAGTGCCCGACCAAGATGGGCAAGGGCGTTCTCGTTTCCCCAACGGTGGATGGCAACCTGCTTGCCGGGCCGAACGCTGTTGATGTGGAGGATAAATACGACACCTCCACCACTGTGAAGGGGTTGCAGGATGTGCAGGAATACGTCCGCTATTCCATCCCGACCATGAAGATGAACGATGTGATCACCTCCTTTGCAGGCCTGCGTGCGCATGGGGATCAGGGCGACTTTATCATCGGCCCGAGTGAGCGCAACAGCCGGTTTATCCATGTGGCGGGCATTGAATCTCCGGGCCTGACCGCTTCCCCAGCTACAGCGGAATTTGTCGTGGATATTCTCAGAGAGCAGGGGCTTGCCCTGCGGGAGCGCCCGGAATTCACACCGGTGCGCAAAGGCCCCGTCCGTTTCCATCTGCTGACGCGCACGCAGCAAAGGGAGCTCATTGCAAAGGATCCGGCCTATGGCCATATCGTCTGCCGCTGCGAGACGGTGACGGAGGGCGAAATCCGCGATGCGATCCGCGCACCGGCCGGCGCACGGGATGTAGACGGCGTCAAGCGCCGCACCCGCGCGGGTATGGGCCGCTGCCAGGGCGGCTTCTGCGGCGCCAAGGTGGTGGAAATCCTCTCCCGCGAGCTTGGGCTGCCGGAGGATGAAATTACTAAATTCGGCGGCAAATCTAATATCGTATATGAAAAAACGAAATGAGCCGTGCTATTTGGCGATGACTTTGAGAAAGGATGAACCTACATATGTTGCAATATGATCTGGCAGTCATCGGCGGCGGTCCCGCCGG
>USBP01000142.1 GCA_900552985.1 uncultured Oscillospiraceae bacterium | reverse complement strand
CATTTCAAGCGATAACGCGCCGGAGATCATTGAGCAGCTGGTCGGCCTCGGCATCAAGGGCTTTTGGAATTATACGCACTTTGATATTGCAGCGCACTATCCCGGCGTAGCGGTGGAAAATGTGCACCTGAGCGATAGCCTGATGACGCTGAGCTATCAAATGAGCACTAAGTTTTAGAGGACGGATTGCGCGCATTGGCTGCCGGTGAGCAACGGCGTTTTTAAACGCCGTGCCTTGCTGAAATCACGTGAGTGTTCCTGCCTTTCATGAATGCGTGTGCAGATGTCCAGATAAACGAAATGCTTTATCCCTGCCGCAGTGGCATCCAACCGGCCCATTTGGGCGGCTTTGGAGCTTGCCCTGCGGCAGGGATTTTTGCGCCGGCCGTAATAAGGGGGAAAGGGGAATGTACTGCCTGCAAATAAACACTGAAACAATCCGGAAAAGTGAAAATAGACATGTTCTGTTGTTTAGCGTGGTGTTTTCCCGCAAGGCCGGCCTTTCAGCGTGCAAAATCTGAATTGACTTTTTAACGAACACTCCGTTATAATAAAAGCGTCTTTTTGTAGGATTCGATATCGTATATGAGGGGATAGATACGCAGATCACGGATGAAAGGGGTTTCTTTATGGAACTGCAAAAGATATTAGCTGCCGTCGATCATACGGCGCTCAAACAAACGGTTACCTGGCCGGAAATCCAGGCCTTGTGCGATGAGGGGATGCAGTTCGGCGTTGCGAGCGTCTGTATTCCTCCCTGCTATGTGCAGAAGGCTGCGCAGTATGTGCAGGGCAAGCTGAAAATTTGCACGGTAGTTGGGTTCCCAAACGGCTATGAAAGCACGCAGGCAAAATGCTTTGAAACAACGCAGGCGGTGAGGCAGGGCGCATCTGAAATCGATATGGTGATAAACCTGGGCCTTTTGCGGGCAGGGGATGACGACGGCGTGCTTTCTGACATCCGTTCCGTCCGGGTCGCATCGCGGGGGAAAATTTTAAAGGTGATTGTGGAGACCTGTCTTTTGAGCTGGGATGAAAAAATTCGGGTATGCGATATGGTATCCCGCTCCGGCGCAGATTTTATTAAAACCTCAACCGGATTTTCCACCGCAGGGGCAATGTTTGATGATATTAAGCTTTTTAAGGCGCATATCGCGCCGCATCTGAAAATCAAGGCGGCAGGGGGAATCCGAACGCTGGAGCAGGCGGATCGTTTTTTACAATTGGGGGCTTCCCGCATCGGCTCAAGCGCTATTGTGCCGCTGGTGCGCAAGCGTCTGGCAGGAACAGTGCGATAGGGGCAGAGGGGGGCAGTCGTGCCCGCTCCCCGGCCGTGCCGAAATACAGCGCTTCTGCCCGGGCTTAATCAAAAACATACCCATTGCGGCTTGCAATGGGTATGTTGGGTAATGCCTTTATCCGTGTATGCTCGCATTCCAGAGCAGGGCCGCCTGGGGGCGGCGCACGGTCACGCTCCCGGCACGGCCGGTTTCTTCGGGGCTGCACAGGCCATATTTGTGCAGCGTGGCGAGCAGCTGCTCTGCGGCAATATCTTCCATCTCACACAGCGGCAGCCTGCACTTTCCAACCGGGATGCCCATGAAACAGAGCGCCTGCTTAACCGGGATCGGGTTCACATCGCTGAAAAGCCGCTCGATTAGCTCTAAATATTTGAGCTGTAGCGCGTCGCTTAACGCCATATCGCCATCGAAGAAGGCTTGGCAGATTTGATGCGTATCCTCAGGCGCTACGTTTGCCAGCACGGAAATCACGCCTTTCGCACCCAAAGCAAGTGCGGAAGTAATCTGATCGTCATTGCCGGAGTAGATTGCAAGGTCGTCTCCACATACTGCGGCAATCTTTGCAATCTGCGAAAAATTGCCGCTTGCCTCCTTTGTGGCAACAATGTTGCTGACCTGTGCCAGCTTCTCATAGGTCTCGATGCGGATGTTTACACCTGTGCGGGAGGGGACGTTGTATAGAATAACAGGCAAATCCGTTGCAGCCGCACATGCGGTAAAATGCGCGATCAGGCCGCGCTGGGAGGCTTTGTTGTAATAGGGCGTGACATGCAGAAGCGCGTCGGCGCCGGCTTTTTCCGCAGCCCTGGAGAGCGCTACAGCATGCGCTGTGTTATTGCTGCCTGCGCCTGCAATGATGGGCACGCGCCCCTTCGCGGCTTTGACCGCAAATCGAATCAGCTCAATATGCTCTTCATCACTCAACGTTGCGCTTTCCCCGGTTGTACCGGCTATCACGAGCGCATCGCTGCCGCGGGCAATTTGATCGTTCATTAACGCCTCAAAAACAGCGAAGTCAATCGAAAAATCCTCTCGCATAGGGGTGACCAACGCTGTAGCAGAGCCGGTAAAAACAGTCTGCTTCATTTTTCTCCCCCTTCTTCCGGGCCGTTTCGGCCGGAGAGCAGAGAGGCTGCAAAGCAGCCGGGCGGGCAGTCGCAGCTCTCAATCATTGTTTTAGAGGAATGAATTCTTCCTTCACGCAGCATTTCGTGCAGCAGGCTCCAGCTGTCGGCCAGCCCATAAACCGCATAGATATGGCCATCGTAGCGGCTGGCGACATAGTGCGTAATTTCCTTTAATGTCTTTGGGGTAGAGGCGGTTTTCATCAGCTGAGGGATTAAAATATGGTATTGCAGGGCTAAGGCGTCTATCAGGGCCTTCCACTGTTTGTCTTCAGGCTCCCGTGCGCATAAAAGCAGGATCGTGGGGTTGCTGGGCGAACCGTGTTCTTTCATCTTCATCGTTTAAAATCCTCTTTCAATCGATTCAGGTATTTATAAGTCCGTTCTGTGAACTCTCTGTCAGACTGGTTACAGCGGCTTGAGAATTACATTGGAAACCCTTCTTTCCCCGATCTTTGCCCCAATCATAGCACGTTCGGCATAAAAAGCGTTTAAAGTTTTATGGTTGCAAATAAAGATTGCATAAAGGGTGCTCTCCCATTCCAACAGAATCATTTTCTAAGGAATGCGCTCTGTAATTTGTGCAGGCCTTTTAGCATTCGTTTAGTAGAGAAAATTTATTGGAAAGGAAGGATGCAGGATGATTCCTACTCCACATATTGAGGCCCAGGCGGGCGAGTTTGCAAAAACCGTGCTGATGCCTGGGGACCCGCTGCGCGCACAATATATTGCGCAGCACTATCTGGAGCAACCGAAGCTGGTCAACAACGTGCGCGGTATTCAGGGCTATACCGGCTTTTATCAGGGGGTTCCTGTTTCTGTGATGGCCAGCGGTATGGGAATGCCGTCAATCGGGATCTATGCCTATGAGCTCTATCATTTCTATGGGGTGGAAGCGATTCTCCGCATTGGTTCTGCCGGGGCCATTAGCCCCCAGCTGCATGTGTGCGATATCGTCGCAGGGCTCGGAGCGTGCACAAATTCCAGCTTTGCCCGGCAATACGGCCTGCCTGGAGCCTTTGCCCCCATAGCGGATTACGGGCTGCTCTGCACGGCAGATCGGATTGCCCGGGAAAAGGGGATTACGATGAAGGTGGGGAATCTCCTCTCCTCCGATACCTTTTATGACGATGGGGATAGCCTGGCAGCGTGGCAAAAGATGGGCGTGCTCGCGATTGAAATGGAGGCCGCCGCGCTTTATATGACCGCGGCGCGCGCAGGCAAGAGGGCATTGGCCCTGTGCACGATCTCCGACTGCCCCTTCACAGGGGAGGCCTGCTCCGCCCAGGAGCGGCAGACAAGTTTTACCCAGATGATGGAAATTGCCTTGCAAACGGCGGTAGAGTTGGAGGAGGGCTGAACTGCAGCTGACCCTGCTGAACTATGCGGAGCGGCGACCGTCATTCTATCCGCAGGGAGACGGTCCGCAAAAAATGGCGAATACGGATTCCTTTTTTTACGCGGGTATGGTATGATGATACCATCTGAGCAAGGAGGGGTTTGGATGCTGGAGATTAAAGGGAATCAGTTTTATCTCAATGGAGAAAAATTTCATATTTACGCAGGCGCGATCCACTATTTCCGTACCGTACCGGAATATTGGGAGGATCGCCTGCGCAAATTGAAGCTGGCCGGTTTCAACACGGTGGAGACCTATGTGTGCTGGAATTTGCACGAGCCTCAAAAAGGCGTTTTCAACTTTGAAGGCATGCTGGATATCGTCCGTTTCTTAAAGATTGCGCAGGAGCTGGGGCTCTACGCGATTGTGCGGCCCGGCCCTTATATCTGCGCGGAATGGGATTTCGGCGGCCTGCCGGCATGGCTGCTGGCGGATGAAAATATGCGCGTGCGTTGCTGCTATGAGCCGTATCTCAGGCATGTCTCCGATTTTTACCATGAGCTGTTCAGCAGGCTTGGGCCGATGCTGCTTTCCAAGGGGGGCAATATCCTCGCCGTGCAGGTGGAGAATGAATACGGCAGCTATGGCAACGATAAAAACTACCTCGCCTTTCTTGAGCAGCTCATCCGCGAGTGCGGGGTGGATGCCCTGCTCTTCACCTCCGACGGCTCCAATGATTCCATGCTGTCGGGCGGGACGTTACCCTATGTGTTTAAGGTGGTCAATTTCGGCTCTAACGTCAGGGGGAATTTCCGGGCGGTGGAGCGCCGCCAGCCTGGCGCGCCACTGATGTGCGGTGAGTTTTGGAACGGCTGGTTTGACCATTGGGGGGAGCGTCATCACAGCCGCAAGCCCCGCTCCGTTGTCAACGAGCTGAAGACTATGCTCCAGATGGGCGGCAATTTCAGCTTCTATATGTTCCATGGAGGCACAAACTTTGGCTTTACCGCCGGCGCGAACCATGGCGGGAAATACCAGCCCACCGTGACGAGCTATGACGACGACGCCCTGCTCAATGAGTGGGGGGGCTACACAAAAAAGCATCATGCCGTGCGGGAGGCGTTGCTGTCCTTCCAGGGGCTGC
>USBP01000141.1 GCA_900552985.1 uncultured Oscillospiraceae bacterium | reverse complement strand
GTCGTGCCCCGCCATAGACCATGGCGGCGGTAAAGCCATTGCCAACGGGGAGCGCCTCCTTCCAGGTGCGGGCCGGCCGGTCATAAATAAGCTGTCTGGTCATTTTATCAATCCACCTGTATATCAAATACGATCGGCATCTGTGTATCCGGCGCATCCTGCGTGCGGATGCACAGCCGCTTATCGTTCAAATGCCACTCTGCGGGGCCGCCGCCGAGCACCGTAATATTTTTGATCTGAAAATGGAAGCCATCCATACTGTGCCGCAACGATTTCAGGCGATAGACGCCCCGGCAGTTCGGCTTGAGGGCAAACGCATAGATATGGCACGGCCGGTAGGTGTAGCGGAAATCCCGGCTTGTATAACGGTTGTGCTCCTGAAAGCTGCCGGTTTTTTGGCGCTTCCCCTCGCCATAGACCTTGTAAGGCGTAGTGCCCCAGATAGCCTCCTGATTGCGGGCGGTCCATTCTCCTAAAGCATGAAGGATATGAAGCTCCTCCTCGCAAATGCTCCCATCCGCCTTGGGGCCGATATTTAATACAAAATTTCCGTTTTTGGAGATGACATCCGCAAAGACCCGGGCGATTTCCGCCGGGGTCTTCCAGCGGTTGGTGGTGCAGTAACTCCACGCATTGTAGGCTGTGGAGGTTTCCGACTGCCAGATATATGGGCTGATCGCGGCAAGCTGACCGCGCTCCCTGTCAAAGATGGAGGCGTTATACATGATGGCGTCGCTCTTATACTGGACGCATACCTCCTTGCCCCACTCGAGGGAACGGTTGAAATAATAGGCCAGGAATTTTTTCATGTAAGGGCGAAACCTGTGGTGGGAAACCCACCAATCAAAAAAGAGCGTTTCCGGCTGATAACGATCCACCATCTCCACCGTATGCACCAGCCAATTCTCGCACCATTCCGGCGTGGGGTCGATCCCGTGCTCCTGGCGCAGCAGTGTATATAAGTTATTGTACCGCCGCACATTGGCGCATTCGCCGTAGAGCTCGCGGTACTTGGGATCGAGCGCCTCGGTCTCATACCCCACGGTGCGCGCGCCGTTGACGAACCAGAAGTGTTCGGCTCGATGGCTGGAGGCGGCAAAAGTGACGCCCTGCTCCTCACAGGCGCGCTTGTATTCTCCGAGCACATCCCGATGCATCGCTTGCCTGACTGTCGTCCACTCCGACAGAACAGAGTCGTACATCTTTAAGCCATCGTGATGCTCGCCCACAGGCATCACGTAGCGGGCACCGGCGTTTTTCAGCTCTGAGACAATTTTCCCCGCGTCAAAATCCGGCGCGGTAAACTGCTCGATGAATTTCCGGTAGGGATACTGCTTTCCATATTTCCTGTTGTGGTGCCAGTAGACAGGGTTCTGATGATAATACATCAGCCGCACATACCACTCGCTGAAATAGGCGGGCACCGTGTAAGCGCCCCAATGGATAAACGCGCCGAACTTCGCCTCCCGGTACCACTGCGGCACCGGGTAAGCGGCAAGGCTTTCCCAATGGTCCTTATATTTTCCGCCGGCAATCACCCGATCGATCCGCGCCAGCTCCTGCTCGTACATCTTTTTACCCCCATTGCAGGGCGGCCCTATTTGCCGCTCTTTCGGCCCGGCAGCGAAACGGAAAACCTGAGCGCGCGCCCAAAGCCGGGCCTTTTGCCGAAATAATTCCCCCACTGAAGATCGGGATAATAGCTGCCAACGGTCAGCTGCAGCCGGGCGGCGGCAGCCCCCGCTTCGCAAGCCGGACATATGCATTCAACTCACGGCAACGGGCGTCCACACGGAGCTTTCCGCCGTTTTTTTTGAGGTTTACCGTATAATCATGAATATGATTCCGCCGCGTTTTAAAATCGTTTGTGGCGATGGAATTTGCCTGACTGTCCTCCTTGGAGAGGAAGTAATTTGTCATGCTCTGCCCCCAGCCGTAATCCGGCTTTACCCCATAGGCGTCCGGGCCGTTTGCATCGCCGCGCACGGCGTATGCGGTTCCCTCTGGCCGGCCGATATGATCCTCTGGATAGACGGAGTGGAACGCCTTCCTATGCCAACTGACGGATTCCACGCCCTCCATCAGGTCAAACTCCAGTGCAAGCCTGCTGGCATCCGTGAACCAGGCAAAAATATTTTTGGGAGAGAGGCGAAACTCCAGCTCCCGCTCTTTTTGCTCCACATCCAGACGAAATGCTTTGAATTTCCCCGCGCGGAAAGTGCCTGAGATTCGGCTCCCGCTCTGCCGGATATTTTTTAGCTGAGTATTCTCCGGCGTCTTTTGACCAGTAACCCCACGCATAGACAGGCGCGGATTGCCAAACAGAGTGCGTCCGCCGCAGGTAAAGGCAAGGCTGCTCCCGGTCTCCACGACAGGCACAGCGCAGCTGTGCAGCACGGGCTCCGGCTCCTGCCGTCCAAACGCATAGGCGTCCACCTCATACCCGTCCTGATAAAACCGGATATTTACTTTTCCGTCACCGGCAGTGCATGGCAGCTCTACATATCCGCTACAGTGCGGCGCGATGGGCCGCGGGATATTGCCGTCAAACAGGATGTTCCCATCTCCATCTGTACAAACGGCACGCACCTCGGTCAGGTTCGTATGGTCAAACCGGTTGGTGATATACAGCTTGACTGTCTCCCCGACGGAGGATTTCCGTTCGTCCACCAGGACAGGGGTAAAGGCCCTTTTGGTCAGATAGGCCTCCGGTTTTAAGCGCTTGTAGGCATCGAAGATACAGCCCCACTCGCCATAGCCGGCGCATCGGCCGTCCGTATGGGTCTGATGGCGCTCCTGTGTACCTGCGGGCAGATAAAACACATCGTCGATCCCTGCCCAGATCGCGCAGCCGAGCGCACCTCCGGTGCGGAAAATACCGTCCCAGCCGCGCGCGATGCTCTCGCCCCAGAATTCCCGGCGGCTGTTGTCCTCGCGCAGCTGCTCCACATTATAGCAGCAGACATGGGCAAACTCGTCGTGCAGGATAGGCATCCCGCGTTTGCCGAGGTCATGCGTCACCTTTTCATAATGCTTACTGTAGATATCATAAGGCAGCGGTTTGGTGTGGACCGTGAATGGATAGCTGAAAATCACAGGGCGCGATGGATCCACCGCCTTAACGTACTCATACTCCGCGCGGAAGGCGTAAGTCTCCTCAAAGCCGGACTCGTTGGCCAGGGACCAGATGATGACCGATGGGTGGCTGCGCGCGCTTTCGACCATCTCTGCAAAGGTGGAGAGGAATTCCTCCGGCGGATTATAAATATCGAAGCCGTTTGCACCTTTGAAGCAGGCGGAATTCTCCTGCTCCACATAAATCCCGAGCCGGTCGCACACCGTGAGCAGATAGTCGCTGGCCGGATAATGTGAGGTACGGATAAAATTGATATTATGCTCCTTATAGGTGCGGATCTCGTATTCGATCTCCTCCCGGGTGAGCGAACGGCCATAGAGATGGGAGACATCATGGTGGCAGAGGCCGCGCAGCTTGACCTCCCTGCCGTTGACATAGACCCTGTTGCGATCCGTCCCGTTCCTGCCGCCGTAGGTGATCTCGCGAATGCCGACCGTATGAAGATTCTCCTGCACCGTCTGCCCGCCGGAAAGCAGGGACATCTTTAATTGATAGAGATTTGGATGCTCCGCATCCCACAGCTTCGCATTGGCGACAGGCAGCGAAAAGCGGATGCCGTACCGTGCCCCCTGCGCTGGGGACGGATCCTGACGGTAAAGCGGGCTGTACTTCCGGTCGTTCGCGCTGCTTTTAGGATACCTGCGCGCCCACTTGGCGTCCGGCGTAATCGTATTGGGCCGCCAATCCTCCTCTGGCATGCGAAAGCCCTCCAGCGTGCCGGAAACCTCCGCAACGGCCGAGCCGTCCGTATCGATCAGCTGTGCGCAGATAATGTCGCCCGCGTTTGCGGTGACAATCTCGCAATCCACATCGATGCACGCATCCCTCTGGCTGGTCAGGCGGGTTCCGATGTGCGTGCGGGCGATATGATGCTCCGGCAGGGCAAATAACGTGATATCCCGCAGGATGCCGCCGATGTTACAGTGCGCGTAATAGCTGGCCCACGCGCCGCTGCTGATCTTTTCGCCGCCCGGGTTCCAGGGGCCCCTGCGCTCCCCTTCCGCATCCGTGACGCCAACTACGAGCGTGATCGCCTTTTCACGGGCGAATGGGGTGATCTCGCAATCCCAGGCGGTAAAGCCGCCGGCATGGGATTTTACAAACCGGTTATTAATCCAGACGCGGGCGTGCGAATAAACGCCCTCAAAGCGCAAAAAGACGCGATGGCCCCCGAAAGCTTCGGGCAGGGTCAAGCTGCGCCGGTAATAGTACTCCGTATTATTCTCAATATCAAACCCCTGCATCATCAGAGAACCAGGCGCTGTAACCGGGCGCCATTCGTCTGCCGGAACCGTGCCAAAGTCATAATCCTGATTCTCCGCAAAGGCGGACGGGATTCCCGCAATCTCGCGAAAGAGGAACTCCCATTCGCCCGGTGCCCGGCGGGTTAGGAGGAGAGACGCCCCCGCATCCCCGCCAAGGCCTGCCGGGAGTCTTCCACTGGATTTCATTCCGTATCAGGCGCTCAAATGCCATCACCGCACACTCCTATTGCTTGTCAGGCGCAGCCGAATGCACCATTACTCATCCTCACCGAAGACGACCGCAACCTTACCGCACTTGCCGCTTGCCATCAGAGCATAGGCTTCTCCGGCTTTTTCCAACGGGAAGCGGTCCGTGACCAGATCCTCCGGATGGATGTTCCAGCGCACCAGACGCTCCACCAGTTCTTCCATCCTCCACAGACTTGTCACCCAGGAACCGTAAATGGTCTTCTGTCCATGAATGATATCAGGGCTGGGTGTGAAGCTGCAGGTTCCGCCCTCACCAACAAACGCGATCTTGCCCCATTCCCTTGTAGCACGGTTCGCAAGCT
>USBP01000140.1 GCA_900552985.1 uncultured Oscillospiraceae bacterium | reverse complement strand
CGCCGTATCCCCCACCTGATCAAGCGCATCGTTAAGGGCAGCGTAGTTTTTCATCTCAATCAGTTCCACAATCTCGCCGCGCAGCTGCTCATCCGCCTCCAACGCCTGAAACAACGCGCCGGAAAAACCCGCGTGGCCGATCTCAATGCGAAAATCCGGCGCGCCGCACTGCTCCAGCGCATCCACGGCCGTGGTCAGGATTTCGAGATCCGCCCGCAGGCCGGAGGCTCCGATCAGCTCAATCCCGCTCTGCGCCGTTTCATCCTGACGGCCGGTCAGGCCCGGATTTCGGCGGAACACATTCTGCGCATAGAACAGCCGCAGAGGGATTGCCTCCCCCCGCAGCCGTGTGGCGGCAATACGCGCAATGGGCAGCGTATTATCCGGCCGCAGCACCATCAGCCTGCCGCGCGCATCCGTCACGTTATAAAGCGTTTCCAGCGGCATACCGGCGCTCTCCCGGTCAAACACATCAAAAAACTCCAGCGTCGGTGTGATCACACGGTTATAGCCGCGCGCCTTAAATAAGCCGGAGAGCCGGCTCTCCACCTCGCGCCGCGCCGCGCACTCCTCAAACAAAAGGTCACGCGTCCCCTCCGGCGTCGCCCTCTCATATCGTCTGATTGCCAATACAACGGCCCCTTTCGCTTTAGCGTAGTAATAGGATATCATGATAAAACATCATCTGTCAACCCTTTTTCTTCGCTTTCCGCAGGTCGTCCAACCGGTTCATATAATCCGGATATTGTGCAAGCAGTTTCTTTGGATAGTCTTGGATCAAACCGTTGGTCAGAATATCCTCAATGGTTTCGGCAAGAGCCGGGAGCGCACTCTCCGATGCTTCCGTCACCCACATACGCAGCACGCCGATGGTGCCGGAGACAATAAAATTAATGCGCGCGCGCAAATCCAGCGAATCTTGATCCAAAAATATCGTTTCAAGCGTATGCAAAAACTGTTCCGTCAGCCGCACGCGAAGCTTTTCCAGTATCTCTGGTGCAGCAGTGCCTCGAAGGAGCTTGATGTAATAGTCTTTATTCTCTTCAAGCCATTCGCATATCTGCAAAAACAGATCGAGCGGCGACGAGACCGGCAGCGGGTCAAAATAATCGTGGAACGAGGCCTCCACCTTGCTGACAAACTCCTCCTCGATTTGCTCCATCATATCGTAGATATCCAGATAGTGCAAATAAAATGTGCTTCGGTTGACATCCGCCCGCTGCGTGAGCTCTTTGACCGAAATCTGGCTGCCGTTCTTCTCCAGCATCAGTTCAACAAGCGCTGTTTCCAGCAGCGTTTTCGTTCGTTTGACGCGCCTGTCCATCGTATTATCCTTATCGCTCATAGATAACTCTCCTCTAATTGTGCAACGATTTGGCTATCCTTGTCGACTACCAAACAAAAGCGGTAAAATTGATGCGTGACATTAATTGCGAAACCATTATAATAAAATCAGATAAAATATTCAACACAACGTTTGATAAAAAATATATTGGGTCCATATTATTGCGCAACGAATACCCTAAATTTTTTGCAAACCAAATGAAAAGTAGAGAAACAATTCAGAATGGAGGAAGTTGCTTACATCATGAAAAAGAATCGATTCAAGCGGTTCCTGTCCGTCTTTTTAGCGGTTATGATGCTGTCCGGCCCAATGGGTGCGGCTGCATTTTCAGAAAGCAGCGCGATCGCCTTGGACACCGGGGCGTACACCATCACAAAAATCAGCAATCCGGAGCGCGGCAGCGGCGAGGTGGATGGCTTCCTGCCTGGCGGAGATCGTATGAATTCCTACCCCTGGTCCATGGGGCAAACTGAGGATTACATCTTTATCGGCGGTAACCGCAACATCCTGCTCAGCGCAGCCATGGCAGACACGGACACGTTCTCCAAATTCACGCCTTTACTGGATCTGATTAGCCAGGGTGAGATGCCCCCATTGGACTTTTCTGACAATGCGGCCCGGCTCTTTATGATTGACAAAAAAACCAATGAGATCAAGCTGGCTTACCAATCCGAGTTGGAAAATGGCCAGCCGCTCGACACTGGCTACCGCAGCGCCAATGCTACGTTCACCCCAGAGGGTAGTGATTCTGAGAGCTATTTCTTTGGTTCCACAGGACGAAACTGCACCCGTATTCTCCGTATCGACAAAGGCTTTGACCCAGACCAAGGGGACAAGCCCACAGAGGTTCTCCGCATAGACGGGCGCAGCACCATCCGCGCCATGACAGTGCATGAAAATGAGCTTGTATTTGGCGTTTCTACGCCCGACCGCGGGCCAGTTGTCTATGCTAGCCCCAACCCCACAGGAGCAGAATCTTGGACGCAAATCGGCTCAGCAGAAGACTTTGACAATTATGCCGGCACGGAGGATGTGCTTGCGAACGGCTTTATCTGCGATATGATCAGCTTCAGTGGCAGCATTTACGTCGGCATCAGCAATTCACAGCCGGAGCAGAGTGATTCCGGATTTATGGTCTACAAAGCAACCCAGATTGGTATAGGCCAGCCCGGTGCCAACGAGGCAGGCTGGAAGTGGGAGGCAATTGTTGCAGACAATACGGGCCGCTATGTAAAGGGCATGGGTAATATGATTGCTGTTATGCCGACCTTTTGCAAATATACGGCGGCCGACGGCGAAGAATATGTTTATGTCGGCACGACCTCTGATCCCTTCACCGCAATTTTTGACATGCTCAATGGCAAATTTGACATGATGTATAACGTCCTGCAAAACCCGATTGAACTTTACCGTTTTGATAAAAATGATAACTGGGAGCTTGTGCTCGGTACACCGGAGAGACACCTCTATTTTAACGAAAAGCTTGGCAACCTCTATGCCGGCTTTGATAATGATCCGGATAAAAACCTCAGCTGCGAGCAATATGCCTGGGCCCTCAAGGAATATAACGGCAAGTTGTTTATTGGCACGTTTGACGCCGCGACCCTGCTCAAATATGTGACCATTGGCGTGGATAACGAGAAGCTTAACGGTATGTTCCAAATGGACGAGGCAGAGAAAGAGCAGACCGTCTCGAACGTGCTTGATGCAGTCAACGCTCTTTTGGCAGGTGCCGGAAATGATTCACTTGGCAAAGCACAAACCTTTTTGCTCAGGGCGCTCCTGCTCTCTGTAATCAATTATTTCGCGGATAAGGATGTTGAGCAGATCAGCAATAACCTGCAATCCGTTATGGTAACGGCAGGCAAAAAATTTGATCGCGTGCTGGATCTTATCAGCCTGCTTCTACCGGAGCAGAATGCGCGCCAGCTCCTCGAGGATTCCGCTTTAGGCAGTCTCTATAAATATGTTTCCATCTTTAACGTTGTAGCGGCCGATGAGCGTGGCGCAGGGTTGTATGCGACAGAGGATGGAACCAATTTTGAAACAATCAATCTCGACGGCTTCCACGATGAATACAACTGGGGCATTCGTAACTTCCTGCCGACAGAAAACGGTTTGTATATCGGCATGGCAAATCCCTTCTACGGTGGCCAGCTCTGGCTGCTGACAGAAAATGAGGAGTCAGCCGGAGAGCAACCGCAGGCACCTGATTCTATTCTTTCGTTTTTCCTCCGGCTTGTCAAAAACTTCTTTGCATTGATGGACAAGCTCTTCTTCTGACAATGCGACCGGGCAGCTTTTCTCTCCCCCTTTCTTAGCGTCCGGCGATTCATAAACCCCATCCGATAAGAAGAAAACCGCAGGCCGTATCGCCCGCGGTTTTCTTCTTATAATCTATTGAACAAGAGAATCTCTTACACTCCGTTTTCACCCAACCAGCCACTGTCGGGCTTTTATATTCCCTGTCCAGGCTGGCCGGCAGCGATGATCCGGCTGAGCTCTGCAAAGCATACATCAATCGGGTTTGCACTATCGATTACATATTCTCCCTCCATGGGGCCGATATCCGCTTGCCGGTAATGCGCTAAAACATGCTCCAGAGAGTGAAATGATTCATGCGGCAGAGGGTTTTTCAGCCGTTCCAGATGCCGCCGCTTCCATGCTTCCTCATCGCTGCAATCGAGAAAGAAGCGAAACACTTTGTTCTGCTTAAAATCCAGCCTGTTCAGGAAAAACGCCGCATTGCTCCGGTCACCCAGAGCTAAATCTACAATGAAATCCGCGCCCAGGTTGAGATTGGTTTGCAGGATGCGGCAGAGGATATCATAGCATACGGCGTCTCTGGCGGCCCGATCCGGCAAGTGCCCGCCGCTTTTGAGCGCATCGGTGATATCGTCCTTGCGAAAAACAGGAATCGACAGCTTTTGAGCCAGCCGGTCGGACAGGGTGGTTTTCCCGGTAGCCGCCTTGCCGCGAAATAGATAAACCATGCCCATAGGCCCCTCCTTCTTCCGCTTATCCATCGGCCAAAAGCGGCGATGAATCAGCAGTGCGTTCCATCTTACCCTATCCACCATGAGGACAGACCCTTAGCCAAACAAGCTCATCTGGCTGCTCTCCGGCAATCCCTCCAGAGCGCCTGCCTCGCCCAGCATCGCCATGACGCTGCTGGAGACGCCGGAGCGGTTGCGCAGGTCATCACGGGATATAAACGGCCCCTGCCCATCCTCCCGCGCAGCGGCCAGGCCTCTGGCCGCGCTCTCTCCCGTTCCCTTGAGGGCGAGAAAGGGTAGGCGAATCTTGCCATCTTCAATCTGATAAACCGTTGCGTCGGATTTGTAGAGATCAACAGGCAAAAATGCAATCCCGCGCGCAAGCATCTCATTGACGATCTGTAAAATGGTGAGCTGATCCTCTTCCTTCGCGGAGGCATCCTTGCCCTTTGCCATCAGCTCGTCCATCTTGCGCTTGACCGCCGCACGGCCGGCCACAGCCGATACCGCGTCTAGATCACCGCCGCGCACAGTCAGCAGCGCGGCATAATACTCCAGCGGCCGGTAAATTTTATACCATCCCAGCCGCAGCGCAGCGCTGACATAGGCCGCAGCGTGCGCCTTGGGGAACATGTATTTG
>USBP01000139.1 GCA_900552985.1 uncultured Oscillospiraceae bacterium | reverse complement strand
TTTTTCCCTCTCCTTTCTCCCCTCTCCCTACACCCCTCCGCGCGTCTTACGCGTGGAAAGCTTACTGTATCTATTTTCCAATCTCATTGACGCCCGGATAATTTCTATACCATGGGGAAATTGTAATATTGATTCCATTCCATATTTGAAAGGACGCGTTTCCAACATGCCAAACGAACGGATGATCCGGCGGTTCAAAAAGCTTTGGGAGGTTACAATGATCCTCCTGCTTAATATTTTAATTGTTTTGGCAGCTGTGGTGCCAAGCTATACCGTCACCCAGGAGGAACAGGGAGAGTCCATACAGGTTCTTTCCAAGCTCGGTTCCCGCGGCGACGAAGTACGGCAGGTGCAAAAAAAATTAAAAAGCTTAGGCTATTATACCGGTTCAATCGATGGAATTTATGGCACAGGCACGCAAAGTGCAGTGAAAAAGTTTCAAAAGAACTGCGGCATTACCGTTGATGGTATCGCAGGCCCTAAGACCTTATTATATTTAGGCATTACCAACAGCGGCGGTTCCTCGGGCAGTACAGGAAAATACAGCCAAAGCGACATCAATCTTTTGGCAAGGATGATATCAGCAGAAGCCCGAGGGGAAAGCTACACAGGCCAAGTGGCTGTTGGCGCGGTTATCCTCAACCGTGTGCAGCACGCTTCCTTCCCGGATACGATCGCCGGCGTAATTTATCAGCCCGGCGCCTTCTCAGCCTTAAACGACAGCAACTGGAACAAACCCGTTTCAGATTCCGCGCGCAAGGCGGCGCAGGACTGCATCAATGGCTGGGATCCCAGCGGCGGAGCTATCTATTATTATAACCCGAAAAAGACAACAAACAAATGGATGCTCAGCAGGCCGGTAATCAAAACAATCGGCAATCACCGCTTTTGCAAATGAACCGCTTTCCCGGCAGGGCATTTTCCTTTTCCGCTTGACAGCCCCAGTGCAAAGCGATAGTATGAGGACGGTATAGCCTCTTTTGCACAATCCACGTTGGCGATTATAGCCGCGTTCTGGAGGGGAATTTCATGCAACTGCTGCTGCGTGCTTTTGCGCCCATTTTGCTTTTGGCAGCCCTTGTGATTGCCTCTATCATTTTATATAAGCGATGGCGCCCATATCGAAACGCTCATTTCATCTGCCCACATTGTGGGAGTGTAATTGCGCCGGGCCGGCTTTCTGTTGCGCTCTCCCCCGGCCGGACGGAAAGCCGCTTCCTGCTCTGCACAGCGTGCGGGAAATTCGGGTATATGATCCCTGTTTGGGATTTTAAATAAAGCAGCCGCTTAGGCCCAGCGGCTGCTCTTTTTTATTTGCTGCCGTAGCTCCTCCATGCTTTTGCGCTGCCTTCCTGCCCATATGTAACCCACTTTTAGAGCCAAAGCGCCCTTGCATCACTCGAAAAAAGAGCGTATAATAAACAGGAGCAGAAGAAAAATAAAAGAGGAACGCTGCACGCTTCGCAGGAGGGAAAGGAAGATTTTATCTTGGGCGGAGATTTACATTGCCACACCAGGCTTTCGGATGGATCGCTTGGCATCGAGGATTTGATTTTACTTGCGCAAAGGCTGAAAATCGATACCATCGCCATTACGGATCATGATTGCCTTGCCGGCACGGTTCGCGGCAAGGTCATCGGCGAGCGGCATGGCGTCCGGGTAATTCCAGGAGTGGAATTTTCCTGCATGGACCCACAGCGTGATAACCGCAGGGCGCACCTGCTGTGCTACCTCAGCGACAGCCCGGACCGTCTGGAAGGGCTTTGCCGCCGCAATTCCCTTTCCCGCAGGAGGGCAGGGCAATACATGATTCTGAAGGTAGCGAAGCGGTATCCGATCACGCCGGAATTTGTATTAAAATGCGCCTCCGGCTCCACCAATATTTTTAAACAGCATATCGCCCATGCGCTGATGGAATGCGGTTACACCTCGACTATTTTCGGCGAGCTCTATCAGGAGCTATTCTCCTCAAAAAGCCCGCATTGCGTGAGCGTCGAGCCTGCCTTTCCCGATATTCGCGAGGTGCTGGAAGCCGTCCACGAAGCGGGTGGAATCGCTGTGCTTGCACATCCCGCCTTTTATGACAGCTTTGATTTGCTGGATGAATTAGTTACATTAGGGCTAGATGGTGTGGAGGTGTGGCACCCAACAGCCAATGAAGAAACCGTTGCCCGTTTAAAGCGTACCGCTCAAAAAAACAGCCTGTTAATGACCGGCGGCAGCGATTTTCATGGGATGTATAACTCCCGGCTCACAAGGCTGGGGGCCTGCCTTACACCAGATGAACAGATTGCTGAGCTGCTCAACTACAAGGCCAAGCTGCGCCGCCAGCAGAAAAAAACGGCCGCTGCCTCTGACACGGCCGTCTAACTCCTTCCACTGCGCAGCGCCCTGAATAAAACCTATGAAAGGCATGAATCCGCTTTATGAGCCCCTTTGATGATAGTGATATGAAAATTTTTCGGGAAAAGGAGGAACGGCCCACATCAGATGGCGCTGAGGTGCAGGCGCTTGCCGAAGAAATGAAACGGCAGCGGCTCAACGGCAATTCTGAGCGGGCCAAGCGCCTTGGCGTCCGTCTGGCCTCCCTCGCGCCCGATTCTGACGATGTGGACAGCCTAGATCTGCCCCGTCTCTTGGGCAGCCCTCTCCCCTCTGCGGAAATTATGGAGCAGCTCCGGATCCTGTTGATTTTCACGGCAGAGGCTTGCCTGCACCTTTACACTCCCTCCCCTTTGCTTGCCACAACTGCTGTTAACGCACTGTACGACCGGTTAATCGAGGAGGATCCCGGCTTTTATGACACCATCTCCAACGGTGCGGCCTTCAGCTTTTACTACGTGGCCCTCCGGCATGGTGGGAAGGCCGCTGAAAATATCGGCGATGCGTTCGCCATGCTTTGCGGAAAAGAGGACGACCGTTCACTGATCCAGCTGGGAGCGCGTGTTTATCAATATGTTACTCGAAAAGTCAGAGAGATGATTGGAGAAACCCGGTTCTCGGAAGGCAGATCGTCCTCTTGAGATTGGCGTCGCGCGAAGCGAATACACATCCGCAGGCGGGGGGGGAAATCGTCAGGGCGTTCCAAAACGCGCGCTGACTGCGTTCCCGGGCTCGGCTGTTGGCGGAAAATAAGGCGGATAACGCTGCCAGGGTGCGGCCACGGCGCCAAAAACCAACGGGTACTCTTGGGCTCTCATACGAAATTCTATTTTGCCCCCCTTTACGCCGGATGGTATAAAGGGGGGTATTTTTTGAACAGTTTTCTTATAAATCCACGTTATTTCCAACAATTTTTTTGTTGTCATGAGCTAACATTGTAGATTTCCCATTCTGTTTCTGCTATAATTTATTGGTATAGAAGCGCCGTTTTGTTAAAAATTTAACATTTTAAGCGCAGCAGAACACGGTAAGCCAGGCGCGTTTCGCCTCAAAAACGCGCCCTGCGGTCAACGCAGGCCGTGTCCGCAGGTACAGTCACACATCCAAGGAGGAATCAGTCAATGCTCAAAAAAGTCAGCACCATCCCCTTTCGCGGCACCGCCGAGCAGGAAGCGCAGCTCAAGGCCGTGATTGAGGAAAACCGGCATGACAAAAGCATGCTCATGCACGTCATGCAGCAGGCGCAGCAAATCTATGGCTATCTGCCCTTCGAGGTGCAGGTCATGATCGCGGACGGAATGGATCTGCCGCTTGAGAAGGTGTATGGCGTATCCACCTTCTATGCACAGTTTGCGCTTTCGCCCAAGGGAACCTATCACATCTCCGTCTGCCTTGGCACGGCCTGCTATGTAAAGGGTGCGCAAGAGGTGCTTGACAAGGTTTGCGAAACCCTTCACTGCGGCCCGGAGGAGTGCACGGAGGACGGCCGGTTCTCCGTAACTGCCTGCCGCTGCATCGGCGCCTGCGGCCTTGCTCCTGTCATGATGATCAATGACGACGTGTACGGCAAGCTCACAGCGGACGAAATCCCCGGCATCCTGCAAAAATATATGGATTAAGCGATGCGTGAGCTTTCACTGAATATTCTGGATATCGCGCAGAATTCGATCTCTGCGGGTGCGAAGCTGATCGAAATTGAGATCCGGGAGGAGACGGCACAGGAGCTGCTTACCATCCGGATTGCGGACGATGGCTGCGGCATGTCCCCGGAACAGCTCAAAAGCGTAGCCGATCCCTTTTATACCACCCGTACTACCCGCAAGGTCGGGATGGGCATCCCGCTGTTCCGCATGGCGGCGGAAATGACGGGAGGCGGCCTCACGATCACCTCGCAGGAGGGCAAGGGGACAACCGTTGCGGCGCTATTCCATACCGGCCATGTCGATTTTGTGCCGCTGGGCGACGTTTGCTCCACCATCACCATGCTCATCTGCATGAATACCGACCGGGATTTCCTCTACCGGCGCAGCCGGGATGAAAACTCGTTCGCAGTCGATACGCGCGAGCTGCGCGCGATCCTCGGCGATGTGCCGCTTGACACGCCTGAGGTGCGCGAATGGATTCAGGATTATATTACAGAACAGACCCAAATGTTATGCGGAGGTGCGATTTCATGAAAACCTTAGAAGAACTCATGGCAATAAAAGAAAAAACAAAGGAAAAAATGACTGTCCGTGAGGATCAGAGCGATGTTACCCGCGTCGTGGTCGGTATGGCCACCTGCGGCATTGCGGCCGGCGCCCGCCCGGTGCTGAACGCCTTTATGGACGAGGTGGAAAAACGCCACCTGCAAAACGTTACCGTCGCCCAGACAGGCTGCATCGGCATGTGCCAGTATGAGCCGATCGTCGAGGTCATGGAGCCGGGAAAGGAAAAGGTCACCTATGTCAAAATGACGGCGGAAAAGGCTGCCCGCGTGGTAACCGACCACTTGGTCAACGGCAACGTCGTCACAGAATATACCGTTGGCGCAATCGCCAAATAAGTGAGGAGGAAAAGCAATGTATCGTTCCCATGTACTCGTTTGCGGCGGTACCGGCTGTACCTC
>USBP01000138.1 GCA_900552985.1 uncultured Oscillospiraceae bacterium | reverse complement strand
TTATGAACGGCACTGCGGCGGCGGTATATCAATTTGCCACACCACAGCGCGTTCGGCGAACGCTTCCCGAACTCAGCCGCTCACGCGGCTTCAAACAGGCGGGAAGGTTCGCTTTTTGCCCTTCGGGCCAAAAAGTCCCCTCACGTGCACGCAGCCGGTGTCAGCTATTGCCGCCTGGGCCTATCGTTACGTTTGAGGCACTAAACGGCTTGCAAGTCACGCTGGGCCGGAATGATCAAGACCGTTCCCTACGAAAGTTGATTGTAGGGTCGGATCAAGACCCGACCCTACTACGCTGGATTTTGGGCTGTGGAAGTTAGATGCTGGATACGGGAATAAGGAAGCCCTGCCACAAAGGCAGGGCTTAAGCGCAACCATATCTGATATCCAAAATCTGACATCTGGAATCTAATTTTATTTGTTCCCTTTGAAAATGCTCAGAATATCAAAATACCCGTCATCCTCCGGCCCGTAGGGGTTTTTAGCGGGCGGGGCCGGGCGGCGCGACGGCTTTGCCTGCTCCTGCTGCGGCTGGGCGGCAGGCTCCATCTTATGGGCTGCCTCTTCCGCCTGCAAGGCAGCTTCACCCTTCTCCATTGCTTCGTCAAAGGGGGTCTTTTCCCCGGCAGGCGTTTGCTGCGCCGCAGCCTGCTCTGGCACAGCGGTGGAAGCCTCCTCCTCCCCAAAGCCTGTGGCGACGACCGTTACCACCATTTCATCCTCCAGCATATCGTCAAAGGAAACGCCCCAGATAATCGTCGCATCCGGGTGCGCCTCCTGCGCGATGATCTCAGAGGCCGCCTCCACATCCTCCAGCCCGATATCATCAGAGGAAGTAATGCTGATAATCACGCCATGCGCTCCATGGATGGAGGTCTCCAGAAGCGGACTGGAAACAGCCGCATTAGCGGCCTCCTCCGCTTTATCCTTGCCACTGGCGCGGCCCACACCCATGTGTGCGTGCCCCGCATCTTTCATAACAGCGGTCACATCCGCAAAATCCAGGTTGATAAAGCCCGGCACCTTAATCAGCTCGGAGATGCTCTTCACCCCCTGAAGCAACACGCCATCTGCTTCGTCGAAGGCATTGGCAAGGGTAATTTTTTTATCAGAAACAAATTTCAGGCGTTCATTCGGGATGATGACAAGGCTGTCCACATGCTGGGAAAGCTCGGCAATGCCCTGCTCAGCCTGTGCCATACGGCGGCGGCCCTCAAAGTGGAAGGGCTTTGTTACGATGCCAACGGTGAGAATCCCCATCTCCTTGGCGAGTTGTGCAATCACGGGCGCCGCACCGGTACCTGTGCCGCCGCCCATACCGGCAGTAATGAAAACCATATCTGTGCCCTTGAGCGCATCGGCAATCAGGTCATGGCTCTCCTCCGCAGCGCGCTGGCCAATCTCCGGCCGTGCCCCTGCGCCCTGGCCATGCGTCGTTTTTTCCCCAATTTGAATTTTATGCGTCGCCTGGGAATGGTTGAGCACCTGCCGGTCCGTATTTACAGAGATAAACTCCACACCCTGCACGCCGGAGCGCACCATACGGTTGACGGCGTTTCCACCGCCGCCGCCTACACCGATTACTTTTATCTGCACTACGTTTTCAAAGTCGTTATCAATCTCAAACGGCATTTGCACGTCCCCCTATTGCACAATCTCACTGAAACACCTAAAATCACGCCAATCCGCTCGCGCCGGAGAACTCCCCAAACTGGCAGCTTGGCATAAAGCTACAAAGCGATTAGTAATATACTAACACGGCGGGTGTCAAAATTCAATATACTATAAAAAGAATTCGGATATTTTTTCGGCATGGGCTCCTTATGCGGCGGGCTTTGCCTGTGTTTCCGCCTGCGTCGGCACAGCCTTTGTTTCGGGCTCGACGGTCTCACGGAAAAAGGCTTTCTTTGGTATGGTCAGGTTGAGGACGCCCTTCGGCTCGGGGTTGTTTTCTTCCTCCCGTGCAATAACCTCCATCCCAAGCGATAATTTCTGTGCAAGCCCGTCATCTTCCCCCAGAAGAAGCTCTATACGCCCCTGATAGGTCAGACGAATATCCTCCGGGTCAGTCAGGTCAATTTGCGTGATACCGGAAAAACCCGCCTGCTGCACTGCCTGCAACAAATGATCCAGCACCGTTTTGCTTGCAGACTGCACCGGCGCCTGCGGCTGTGTTGTTTCCTGCGTCTGATTTCCGCTTTCCGTTTGCGTCTGCGCAGTCGTCTCCGGAGGGAAGCTGGCCTGCTGGCCGGGCGTGGCGCTCTTCACCCTGACCCCCTTGAGCAGGACGGCCCCCTCCGGCAGCTCGGTTGCCCCGATCTCCAGCACCTTGCCGCTGCCCGTCAAGATTAAATAGGAATTCCCCTGCTGGACGGCGAGCTTAAGCTGCGCCTCTTCAACAGTGATCACCAGCTTGTCCGGCAGGCGACGCTCGATGGATACCGACTCCACATAAGGAAGTTTTTCCGTTATCCGTGCGGCGGCCTTCTCTGTATTGCAGAGAAAGAGGTTTTCTCCCTCGGCAATGCCCGAGGCCCCGATCACCTCCTCGGCGGTATAACGGCTGTTGCCCTGCACCTCAAAGCCTGTAATGTGAAAAAACACAAACAATATCAGCACCGTTCCCACGCCAAGGATGAGCAGGAACAGCACGGCAAAGAGCAGCAGCTTTCTGCGGCGCCGCTTCTTCTGCACCCGCAGCTGCTGCGCCCGCCTTTGCTCATCACGGGAAAGGGCGCCCTCCCCCTTTTGCCCAAGTGCAGCCGGTTTGCCTCCCAGCTTTGCGTTATACGGTATTTTCTGCATCCTCACAGGCCTCCCTTTTGATTTGTGCCCCGATTTGCTGGAGGCTTTCCTCAATTTTTTCATATCCACGGTCAATATGCCGGATCTCCGTAATCTCCGTTGTGCCGCAGGCGGAAAGCCCGGCGACCACAAGGGAAGAGCCTCCCCGCAACCGGCGCTCCCGACAGGAAGGGCACGCCCTCCACCACCGCCACGCGCCCTTCCACCTTGATGTGGGCGCCCAGCCGAACCAGCTCGCTGACATGCTTATACCGGCTCTCAAAAATATTTTCAATGATTACGCTGGTGCCGTCCGCAATCGCCGTCATGGCCATCACAGGCGCCTGCGCATCCGTCGGGAACCCGGGGTAGGGCATCGTGCGCACTGTATGCACCCGCCGCAGCCGGGGCGGCGCGCTAAGCGTCAGATCCCTCGCACAGATGCTGATATCGCAGCCCGCTTCCTCCATTACCGGGATCACAGGCCCAAGGTGCGCCGGTATGATATCACGCAGCGTCAGATGTCCGTGCGTCACTGCGGCGGCGGCCATATAAGTCGCAGCCGTAATCCGGTCTGGAATCACAGTGTGCTCCGTGCCGGAGAGCGCGTTTACCCCGTTGATAACGATGGTACCCTCGCCTGCGCCGTGAATCCGTGCGCCGCATCCGTTGAGGAAATCTGCCAGATCACTGATTTCCGGCTCACGCGCTGCGTTGACAAGCACAGTCTGCCCCTGCGCCGTGGCAGCGGCGAGCATGATATTTTCCGTCGCGCCGACGCTGGGGAAAGAAAGCGCGATCTTTGCACCCTTCATCCGCTCAGGGCAGATGCACTCCAGACGGCCGTGCTCCTCCTGAATCTCCACGCCAAGCTGCCGCATAGCGGAGAGATGCAGGTCAATCGGCCTGAGGCCAATTTCACAGCCGCCGGGCGTGGAGAGGCTCGCCTTACCCATCCGCGCCAGCATCGGGCCCAGAAAAACAACGGAAGAGCGCATCTCCCGCATCAGGTGATCCGGGATATCGGCGCGTTCGATATTGGCGGCATCCACCGTTACCGTGTGCCCTTCCCGCTCCACCTTACAGCCGAGATAGGTTAAAATCCGTATCGCCGCGTCTACATCCGTCAGCATAGGGCAATTATGTATGACGCAAGGCTTTGTGGTCAAAACGGCAGCCGCAAGAATCGGCAGGGCGCTGTTTTTGGAGCCGTGTACTCTCAGCTCCCCGCTCAGGCGTTTCCCGCCCTCAATCACGATTTTTTCCATTGTCGCACACCCTTTCGCATAAAAAACACAAGCGGGCCGTTTTTGCCGCCCTGCAGTATACTATGCGTGCGCAAAGGTATGCGTGATTGCGTTTCAGAGAACCGGTGCGGTGGTCATCAAGCGGCAAAAGCCTGGCTTGCTATGCCCCCTGCCCGGCCAGATCCATAATAACCCGATAAATACGCTCATTCGCATCCGTGATCGCCAAGCGTTTCGCATTTTCGGCAAGGCGATTACGGCGCGCAGGGTCTCTGAGCAGCCGGTCAAGCTCCTGAGCCAAGCGCTCGCCGGTCAGCTCCTTTTCCTCAATCAATACGGCCGCCTCCCTGGAGACAAGCGCCATCGCATTATGATACTGATGATTTTCCGCCACATTGGGCGAGGGGATCAGAATGGACGCCCTGCCCATCGCCTCGATTTCGCTCAGGGAGCTTGCGCCGGAGCGGCAGATGACCACATCCGCCGCCGCCATGCAGCGATACATATCGTCGATGTATTCCCGGATGACCACATGCTTTTCCTTTGCCAGATCAACCCCTTTCTCCTTGAGTGCATCCCGCACCCACAAGCCGTACTGGCCCATTGCATGCATAAAGTAGCAATCCGCTTTTTCGTGAAAGCGGGCGATTACATCCACCATCGCGCGGTTAATTGCTTCCGCGCCCAAGCTTCCGCCCATGGAGAGCACCAGCGGGCGGTCGTCAAGCCCCAGCTCAAAGCGGGAAAGCGTGCGGTCCGCACGCAGCAGCTCTCCCCGCACCGGAAGGCCGGTGACAACGCAGGGCTGCTTGGGATGCAGGTGTTGCTCGGCCTCCTGCACCGTAAGCATCACCCGGTCAACCTCGCCGGCGAGCACCTTATTGGTTTTGCCGGGGAATGCATTCTGCTCATGGATCGCCGTTTTGAAGCCCAGCTTTGCCGCCATACGCAGCACCGGCCCGCTGACATAGCCGCC
>USBP01000137.1 GCA_900552985.1 uncultured Oscillospiraceae bacterium | reverse complement strand
CTGAAAAGGAGGCCGACCGCTCTGTCGAACACGCGCGCAAGGCCAAGGACGCCGCTCTGCGCGAGGCTGCGGCGGATTCCTGAGCCTCTTTTTCTGCGCCGCGATTGCGCTCCGTTGAAAAATAGCGTATAATAAAACCAGTTTTTTAGATTGCCGAAGGGAGAGGAGCCGGACAATGCGCTTAAAAAAAGGGAACAGCGCCGCAGCCGCCGGGGCGGTCGCAACGCTGACGATTCTTTCGATTGCGGTTTTGGTGATGGTGCGCCGGTATGGCAGAGGATAACCTCCGGCAGCGAAACGCCCCGCACACATGGGCGCGCTTGCAGAGCTTATGCACCTGCGGCGCGCCCTTTTTATATTTCGGTACAAAAGCGCGAAAGCCGGGCCACTTTCCCCGGTTGCGCAGAAGCCTGCGCGATGCTATAATAAACCTACCCAAAAAGCAAGCAAAAAAGGTGGGAGATTTTTATGAAAAAGGCAAGAAAGTGGGTTGCGCTATTTCTGTGTATGGTTACGGTAGTTACCCTGCTCACCGGCTGCTCCAACGCCGCAAAGTCTACGCCGGTTGATATCAACAGCTTCCGTGTTACCGCCTATATTACAGCCGACTCCATCCAGGATCCGGCTGCGCTTACGGCAGAGGATTTTGATATCATCACCGATATCATCCTGTTCAGCTGTGTCACATTTGACGAGACAGGCGCCCTGCAAGTGCAGACTGAATGGATAGAAACAGCGCTGAAAAACCTGCAGCCGATCCTCAGCCAACACGATATTCCGGTTTATGTCAACGTGCTGGGCCCGGATCCAGATGGCACATTTGATGACTGGAACAAGCAGATGGCCGCCAAAGGTGACCTGCACAAATCGGCATTTGAAAGCGGCGTGCTGGAGGATAACATCTTAGCCGTTATAGAGCAGTATGCGTTTGACGGTGTGTATTTTGACTATGAGTTCCCAATTGAGGATGAGTACTGGGATGCATACAATGCCTTCCTGCTCCGCATGGACGGAAAACTCGGCGACAAACTGCTGGGCATTGCCCTGCCTGACTGGGATATCAAGCTCTCTGACGAAGCGATTGCCGCAGTGGACCGTGTGGAAGCAATGCTTTACGATATCTATGATGACGACGGCCGCCATGCGACCTATGATGTTTGCACCGATCTCTCCAAAAAATTCGCCAAGGCGGGGCTTGACAAGGCAAAGGTGGATTTTGGCCTGCCGTTTTATGCGCGCCCAACCGACAACGACGCCTATTGGTATGCATGGCGCGACTACTGCGGCCTTGTGGATGAAGAAGGCGCCTACACGGATCGTGAGCTTGGCAAAACATTTTATTTCAACACGCCGGAAATTGTGGCGCAAAAAACGAAATTTGCCATTGAAAACGGGTTTGGCGGCCTGATGATATGGCACTACGCTTATGACCTGCCGTCTACAGATGAACGCTCGCTTCTGCGCGCTGCCGGCAGCAGCATTGCACAAGCCAAGTCCAATTCGGAGCAAACGTCGGCATAAGCAGGCGAAGCGCCCTGAAAAGACACAGAAGCGTATCCATGCCAATCAGCCTGAAAAGAAAGATCCGCTTATTGCCCGCGTGGGGCAAAGCGGATCTTTTTATCATATCCCACACAATCCCGCACAACTCAAGCAGACCTTTGCAGAAGGACGCACAGCAAAAACAGAACGATCAGAAAACCAATATTCAGAAGGGTAAACCACCGAAGGTACCGTTTTCGTTGCTCCGGGCATTCCCTTCCTATCATTTTATAGGAAATCAGGCTCGCCATAGAGGCAATCAACGTGCCCAGTCCGCCCAAATTGCAGCCAATGATCAATTGCCGCCACTGATCGGTAAAACCGGATAATAATAAGGCCGCCGGCACATTACTGATGATCTGGCTGGTCAGGATGGCCACCAGCTCGACGTGATCCGTTAAAACTTGGGACAAAAAATTTTGAAAACGCGGAATACTGGCGAGATTTCCCACAAAAATAAAAAAAGCAAAAAAAGTGCCTAACAGAGAATAGTCTATGGAACCTAATAGCTTTCTATCCTTCCACAACAAAAGGACGAGAACTGCGATTGCGATAGCCACGGGGGAAACGATTTTAAAAAGCCCGAGCAGGCACAGCGCAAACCCCACAGCGCAACAGAACAGGGTGGCCGGGCCTCCCAATCCGGCAGACAGGGGGAGCGCAGAAATAGGGGCTGGTTTTATAAAAGCAATCAGGATTGCAAGGCATATGCCCGAGGCAAGGACATATGGCAGCATCAATGCGCAGAATGCCCCAAAGCCTATATGAGACTGATTATATAAATAAAGATTCTGAGGGTTTCCCATCGGCGTCAACATGCTTCCAAGGTTTGCCGCAATTGTCTGCAACACCACCTGCGGCACCGCCAGGCGCTCCTGGCCCGCTATCCGCAAGACGATCAGGCCAAACGGAACAAAGGTGATTAACGCAACGTCATTGGTAATCACCATGCTAAACATAAACGGCAAAAAGACCAGAAGGAACAGCATCGCCCGCGTCGTCGTCATTCTTTTCAGCAAAAGGTTTGCCGTGTAGACAAAAAATCCGGCTTTTTGAAAGCCTTTCATAACTGCCATTAAGCTGAATAAGAGCGCCAGTGTGTCCCAATCTATGTAGGAAAAATAGACCACGCTGGGCGGAACAAAAAAGCAGGAGAGAAAAGCCAAAAATAGAGCAGCACATAAAACAGCTTCGTTTCTAATAAATAAAAAACATTTTGTTGCAAATTTACGCATCCTCTAACAAACCCACTTCCAGCAAGTAAATTTGATATTGAATCTTAGGCCCCGGAAGCTATCCTCTCATGCGATTCCCATGCGGATATGCTCTTGCGCAAAGAGACCGCCCACAGCCAGGCGGATAAAAAAGCCCACTCAAAAAGAGTGGGCTTTCATAAAATGCCGCTTATTGCGGCTGGTTGCGGAGGAAGGATTTGAACCAACGACCTTCGGGTTATGAGCCCGACGAGCTACCAGACTGCTCCACTCCGCGATATGCAATTGCTCTCATTGCGAGTGCTTATTTATTATAACCGACCTGTTATCAAATTGCAAGCTTTTTTGAGTTCCTTTTTCTATAACCTTTCGCCTTATTATCCGCTCTATTTTATCTATATTGACGGTTTTTACGATTTTAGTGCACCTTTCCCTTTACCTGCCGGCCAGAAACCTTCTATAATCAAATGGATAAAAGACATCCGGTAATCACATTGCCAACGGTTCCGTCCGACAGCCGCCATCCACCGGTGATTTCAGAGAAAAGGATGTGCCATGCCATTGCATCAACAACATGAGGGGACAAAGCAACAAACCGCACAAAGGTTCCGAATGAAAAAGCATTTCTATATTGGGCTTTGCCTGCTATGCCTGTTGCCTGCGCTCGGCGGCTGCGGCAGGGAATCCCTCCCTGCGTCCGACGCCGCGGCCTGGCAGGCTGCAATCACGCAGGAGCCCCGCACAAAAGCGTTTGCAGAGATGGCCAGCAGAAATCATAAATGCGATTGACAAATTACGCGTTCGCCCGTACAATGTACAATAAGGAAAAGAAGCATTGGAAAGGAAGCGGCGCTATGGCGTCAACACGCTCTTATCATGCGCAGGAACGGCCGGTCAAACCACACCGGGGCTCCTCTATGCAGCCAGATCACATCATGCTCAGCTTCTCCGACGACCCACACACCACGGCAACCGTCACCTGGCGGACCTGTGTGGATGCGCCTGACGGTGCTCTGCTAATTTGGGAACAGGAAAACGGGCAGCCGCAACGCGTCCCTGCCCGTACCAGGGAATTTCGCAGCGACATCGATATAAGCCGCATGCACTGGGCAACAGCGCGCGGGCTGCGCCCGGGCATGCGTTATACTTACGCCGTTGAAAGCGGCGGGATACAAACCGGCCCCTTTTCTTTTCAGACAGAGGAGGAAACCACGCGCCGGTTTCAGTTTCTCATCATCGCTGATCCGCAGACAGAAGAACCCTTCGGCGCGCCGGACTATGCAGAGATGCGCCGTGTGCTGATCGCGGCGTTAAAAGCGCACCCGAATTGCCGTTTTCTCCTCACCCTTGGGGACAATGTGGATAACGGGATGAACGAGCTGCAATGGAACGGTTTTTTCCATGGTTTGCAAGGCATTTGCGAAAGTTTGCCGCTGATGATGGCCACCGGCAACCACGATAACCGCGGCTTTAAAGCTTATTTTCCCGAAATGAGCGGAAAGTTCTATCTGGATCACGCTGATTTTTTTGACGCACAGTTTGAAGGCTCATACCCGCCGAATGGCCCGCCAGGCTTTCAAACGGAAAATTACTCCTTTGACTACGGCAACGTCCACTTTCTGATTATGGGCGTTAACGAGCAACCGCAATGGAGCAGCTGGGCCTATGAGGATCTCCGGCAAAGCGATCAGGAATGGAAACTCGGGTTTTATCACTATCCGGTTTTTCCAGTCATGCCGGAGGGGGAAAACCTGGATACTTATCCTCACCTGCAAAGGGCGATCGAGGAGGGCAGGGCCGATGTAATGTTCGCCGGGCACGATCATTCGCTGGCCCGCTCCTTCCCAATCCGAAATTTTGAACTGTTTGACCGGCCCTCCGAGGGCACCGTACACTTCCTTTTGGGCGGAGGCGCCGATAACGGCTGCACCTATAACGCCAGTAAGCTCTGGTACGATAAATTTAATCCACATGGGGAGCGGCAGTCCATGTACGCCGTTGCCGAGGTGGACGGTCCGGTGCTGACCGTCACTGCCTATTGGGAGGATGGCCGCCCCTGTGACCGCTTCACCATCGATAAAGCCCGCGACCAAATCGATCCGCCCTCCACCGCCCCGATCTATAAGGAAACGCGTATGGCTTTCAAGGGCGCGCTGTTGGAGCTGACTGCCCGTAACCTCTACCCCATGCAAAAAGACGGCGTCTGGTATGCGCCGTTTGCGCAGGTGATCCAGTTTATCGGCGGCACGGTGGAAAAGC
>USBP01000136.1 GCA_900552985.1 uncultured Oscillospiraceae bacterium | reverse complement strand
CCCTGCTCTGCGCGCCGCTCAAGGCAGGGAGGATGGCCTGGTTCTGGCGGCAGAATGCAAACCGCGGCCGAAGCAATGGCATTGGTACGCTGTTTGAGCCCTTCCGCCCTGCCCGGCGGGCAATGCAGTGCGCCGCGCTTTGGCTCTGCCTCCTGGTGCGCAAGCTGGGTTGGTGGCTTCTGTTTTGCGCGCCCGGCATGATCCTGCTGGGGATCTCCTGGTTTCAACTCACCGTTGGGAGTGAGCTTTTAACGTTTCTCATCCCCTGTGCGGCAGGCGGCATTTTTTTTGTTGTGGGCCTTTTTTTCTACCTGCTGGTCACCCGAAGATATCTTCTGGCCTACTATCTGTTTGACGAGATCGACCGGCCGCATGCGACGGCCATCATCCGGGAAAGCGCACGGGTGATGGATGGCCAGATGGGGCAGGCGGCCGCCTTTGCCCTGAGCTTTACACCCTGGATTTTATCCTGTATTCTTTTGTTCCCCGCGCTCTATGTTTACCCCTATTATCAGCAATCGCGCGCCTCATTTGCAAGGCAGGCATTGAGCCGGGGGCCCCGCTCCATCGCACGGGACGCCGAAATATAGATTATTTGACGGATTTTTAGATACATTCATATCGTTTTTAGATAGAATGACAGGATTTTCTGCGGAATTTTCGCAAATTGTTTACAGTTCATCAACTTTTCCCCGCACAATTGATGGTATACTTTCGTGTGAAAAGGCATTGATATGCGTGCGCGGTACGCAGAATTTCACACGGGAGGGTTCCCTTATGGCGCTAAACCGCAGGGCCATCAAGGCCAATGCCCGGCAGTTTATTACAAACGGCCAATGGGTGCATCTGTTTTTAGCCGGCATCGTAATCGAAGCCGTCAACTATATCAATTTTGGCACATCTACTTATGTGCAGCTGCGCAACACCTTCAATGTGATTTATCAGACACAGTTCATCAACGTATCCTGGAACATCATGTCCCTGATCGCATTGCTGTTACTCCCGTTGCAGGTTTCCATAGCGGGATACTATCTGGGTTGTCTGCGCAGCAGCGGGCCGGAGCTTGCCGGCGTTTATGAAGAGGCCGCTGCGCACTATGGGCGCTATTTCTGCACGATGCTGCTCAAACGGATTTATATTACGCTGTGGACGCTGCTGTTGATCGTCCCCGGGATCGTCAAGGCCCTGTCCTACTCCATGACGGCGTTTATCCAGCACGATAATCCACAGCTCACCTCCACGCAGGCGATAAACCTGAGCCGGCGCATCACAAAGGGCTATAAGGGGAGCCTTTTTGCCATGGAGCTGAGTTTTTTGGGCTGGCACCTGCTAGGCACCGTCACGCTCGGATTTTCCTACCTGTACGTGCACCCGTATCTTTACACAACGCAGGCAATGTATTATGAACTGCTGCGTCAAAATGCGCTGGATCGAGGCATTGCTTCCCCCTGGGAATTCGGCATCGTCCCAGAGGGAACGTTTTCGCCCTATGGATCTGGAAACGGCCAGCCCTACCGATGGCAACCGCCTCAGCAGAGCTGGGGAAAAACCGACGCTTATGATTTCCAACAGCATTCCGGCAACCGGGCGGACGGCTCCGCCTCCTTTTCCCAGCAGGGATGGGATCAGTGGAAGCCTGGCTTCTAGGCGTGGCCGGCCTGCGATGACACGCGTTTCAAAAAACCGGAAAAACGGGGAGAGCAAGGATGCTCTGCACCGTTTCTCCGGTTTTTAACGATTCAAATTGAAAAGCGCGCTCTGGATTTGGGAGCCGCCTGATAGGCTTGCAGCTGCCGGAGATACGGCTGATTGCGGCAAGCGGTGATCTCCAGGCGGATTCCATCTGCCCACACTGGCCTTTTGAGCAGGGCAAAGCGGCAAAAGCCGATGGTCGTGCCCTGATAGGCCAAACGCTCCTGCGCCCCCGCCGCGTATAAATACGGAATTCCTCCACCCGCTGCGAAAAGCTGCACTGCTCTTTCAAAAGGATTTTATCAATTTTTTGGGGAGCTGAAAAAACCTGTGTGATGCTATAGCGCTCAGCGACATGCAGCGGCGTATAATAGCTCTCCCCTGAGGTGAGCACATTTTCCGGGCCATTTTCCGCCGGGCAGTCATCCGCTGTCACTTGGGACACCTCCACAGGGAAGGCTATCCCTCTTCGGAGCGCATCCCCCAGTTCCCGCAGGCGCCTGACATCCTTTTTGTGCAGCAGGCCCTCCTGCGTAGGCGGGATGTTGAGAAGGAGCAGGCTGTTGCCGCCCACTGAGCCATAATAAATCTTCAGCAGGTTGCGCAGGCTGCGCACACGGCGGTCTTCCTTTTTGTGATAAAACCAGCCGGGACGGATGGAGACATCCACCTCCGCCGGATACCACATAAAGGAGTCGTAACCCGCCAGAAAACTGCGGCTGCCCAAATCCTCAAGATGGCTGTCGGAGGCTTGCTTCTTCATATCCTGCCCCTCCGTCTGCTGAGAGCGGGCGGCAATGTTCTGCGTTTCGCACGAAAAGGAGGGCACCACGTTCCATTCGCTTTTTCTCGCCCGTCCGCTTTCATTGCCCACCCAGCGGATATCGGGCCCGCAGTTGGAGATCACTGCGTTGGGCTGCAACTGCCGCACGGTATTGTAAACCCGCTGAAAATCGTAGGGATACGGCTCTTTGCCATCCATTTGCGCACCGCACGCGCCATCCAGCCAGACGCAGAAGATATCGCCGTAGCCCGTTAGCAATTCCGTCAGCTGTCGGATATAAAAATCATTATAGGCCGCCGTCCCGTAGCATGCGGCATTGCGATCCCACAAAGAGAGATAGAAGCCAAATTTTAACCCATATTTCCTGCATGAATCGCTCACCTCCCACACAACATCCCCCCTGCCGCCGCGATACGGGCTGTTGCGCACGCAATACTCCGTCGTCTGTGTCGGCCACAGGCAGAACCCGTCGTGATGCTTTGCCGTCAGGATTACCCCCCTGGCCCCGGCGGCGGCAACCGCCTTGACCCACTGATCGGTGTTCTGGCGGGTAGGGTGAAAGGCCTGCGGGGGCGCCTTGCCATCCCCCCACTCCCGATTGGTGAAGGTATTGATTCCATAATGAAAAAACACATGAAAGCCGCTCTCCTGAAAAGCAGTCTGACGGGGTGACGGCACGATAGACGTATAGAGCTCCAAACGTGATTGATCCATGATGAATCCTCCCTGCTCACGCATTTCATACGGCCCGGCTCTCCGCTCAAAACGCCTGCGCAAACCGGCGTCCGTTTCTCGACAGTATTATAGGAATCCGGTGCGTAAAAAGCAAGCCCCGGCCGGCAGAGATCGGCGGGAAAGGTCCCTCTGTAAATCGATAAAAAGGGCAATTGCATTGTCAGGCCAGGCAAAGTATGCTATGATTTTTATGGCATTGCTGATGGAATGCAGCGCGCGCAGCCGGATGCTGCGGCTGTCAGGAGAGTCTCTTTACAAACCGCGCCGCTCCATCAGACCTGATAACATCACAGGTTTTCAAGATCCTGTTTGAAAGGAAGGCTTTTATCATGACAATTGGATTTATCGGCGGCGGTAACATGGCCGGCGCGATCATCAAGGGGCTGCTCGCAGCTTCGCTCTACCGGGCGGACGAGATTGCCGTCGCAGACATTACGCCTGAGGCTTCGCAAAAATGCGCCGCCCGGCTTGGGGTGCAGGCGGCGGATACGGCACAGGAGCTAATCAGGCGCTCTGAAACGGTCGTGCTGGCTGTGAAACCTGTTGTGTTCTCCACCCTGCTCCCGGATATTTCTCCCGCCCTTCGCGAAACAAAGCCGTTGCTGATTTCAATCGCGGCGGGCAAGACGCTGGATTTTATTGAAAAAGCGCTGGGCTTTTCGCCCGCTCTGGTGCGCGTGATGCCAAACATCAACGCCAAGGCCGGGGCCGCAATGAGCGCATTTTGCGCCAATCAGCATGTCACGCAGGAGCACAAGCAGTTGGTCGCGCAGTTGTTCGGCGCGGTGGGCCAGATCCGTGAGCTGGATGAGAGCTTTTTCCCCCTGTTTGGTGTAATCGCCGGCAGCGCGCCGGCATTCGCATATCTTTTCATCGATTCTCTGGCCCGGGCGGCAGTTAGAAAACGGGATGGGCAAGCAGGCCGCGCTGGAGATTGCAGCACAGACTGTGCTGGGCAGCGCCAAGCTGATTTTGGAAAGCGGAGAGCATCCATGGGCCTTGATCGACCAGGTCTGTTCGCCCGGCGGCACCACCATCGAGGGCATTGCGGCCTTGCAGGAAAGCGGCCTTGAAACGGCCATACGCAGGGCGGTAGACGCTGCTGTGGAAAAGGATCGCAGGCTGTAGCCCAAAAATGGATGAGGAACTTTGCCCTCTGCTTTTTATTTTTTTGATGCCGGCCGGCACAATTGCGCCAAACGGGGCATAGTATACTGGTAGAAGCTTTCTCCGCCTGAATCGATGCGCGGTATATACACATCAAGAAATAATAAGCCTGTTTCTTGGGATGTTTCACCACAAAAGCCTTGGGTTTTTTTATATATTGCACAAAAAATGCAATATGCAAATTATACAAACATCAAACCTTTCAGGCGGTCCCGGTTGGGATACAAGCCGAATTTTCGCAAAATGGCCTGCAACTCGCCGCAAGTCGTTGACGGAGACAAGTTTTGTGATATAATATGTAGCGAAGCAAACATGAAATTTGATTGTGTGGGAGATATTAGCGTTATGTATGTGAAAGATGTAACTGTCCAGAATCAGGTTGGCCTGCACGCTCGTCCGGCAACGTTTTTTATCCAGAAAGCAAACGAGTATAAATCCTCGATCTGGGTTGAAAAAGAAGAGCGTCGTGTAAATGCGAAGAGCCTGCTTGGCGTTCTTTCTCTGGGGATTATGGGCGGCACCAATATCCGTATCATTGCCGGCGGCCCCGATGAGGAGCAGGCAGTGGATGGGCTTGTAAAGCTTGTGGAATCCGGCTTTGCAGAGTAATTTTATCGGATAGGTTTTGTTGTTTTTTCCTTTGTGTTAGGAAGGGGCGGACAAGCTCAAAAGCAGACCGTTTCAAAAGCCGTGATGGGTCCTTCG
>USBP01000135.1 GCA_900552985.1 uncultured Oscillospiraceae bacterium | reverse complement strand
GCGAGCCACAGCGGGAACGCGCCCGCAAAATGCTCGATCAGGATGCCGATGAAGCGCTCAATGCTGCCAAACACCACGCGGTGAATCATAATCGGGCGGTGCTTTTGCCCGTCCGCACCCGTATATTCCAGCTCAAAGCGCTCCGGCAGCTGAAAATCAAGCTGAATTGTGCCGCACTGCCAGGTTCTGCCTAGACAATCCTGCAAATGGAAATCCAACTTCGGGCCATAAAACGCGCCGTCGCCTTCGTTCACTTCATAATCATAGCCCAGCTCCGTAATCGCGTCGCGCAGGGCGTTTGTTGCGCGCTCCCAATCCGCAAGCTCGCCCATGTGATCCTCCGGCATGGTGGAGAGCTCGATCTTGTAGGGGAAGCCAAACGTACCGTATACCCTGTCGATGAGCGCCACTACGCCCTTGATCTCCTCCTTGATCTGCTCCGGCGTCATGAAGATATGCGCATCGTCCTGCGTAAAGCAGCGCACGCGCATCAACCCGTGTAGCGCGCCGGAGAGCTCATGGCGGTGCACCAGCCCCAGTTCACCCACCCGCAGAGGCAAATCGCGGTAGGAGCGCATCTTCGTTTTATACACCAGCATCCCGCCGGGGCAGTTCATCGGCTTGATCGCAAAATCTTCCTCATCAATCACCGTCGTATACATATTTTCCTTATAATGCGCCCAGTGGCCGCTGCGCTCCCACAGCGTCCGGCTGAGGATCATGGGGGTGGATATCTCCTGATAACCCGCCTCGCGGTGGATTTCACGCCAATAATCGATCAGCAGATTTTTGAGAATCATGCCCTTTGGCAGGAAGAAGGGGAAGCCTGGCCCTTCATCCATAATCGCAAACAGCTCCAGTTCCTTCCCGAGCTTCCGGTGATCGCGCTTCTTCGCCTCCTCCATGCGGGCAAGGTATTCCTCCAGCGCTGATTGCTTTGGGAACGCCGTACCGTAGATGCGCTGGAGCATTTTGTTTTTTGCATCGCCGCGCCAGTAGGCGCCCGTGCAGTTTGTAAGCTTAAAGGCTTTCACGCGGCCCGTATCCGGGATATGCGGCCCTGCGCACAGCTCTGTGAATTCCCCCTGCCGGTAAAAGGAGATCTGCTCTCCCTTGCCGGCGTGCTCTGCGATGAGCTCTACCTTATATGGCTCGTTTCTCTCCTCCATCAGCTTTACCGCATCGCCGGGCGCAAGCTCAAACCGCTCCAGCGGGAGGGCCTCCTTAACGATCTTTTTCATCTCCGCTTCGATCTTCTCGAGCGCCTCCGGCGTAAAGGGCTCGTCAGCGTCAAAATCGTAATAAAATCCATTGTCGATCGCCGGCCCAATGGTGAGCTTAACGGCCGGATAGAGCCGCTTAACAGCCTGCGCCATAATGTGAGATGCGGTATGCCAGAAGGCATGTTTTCCCTCCGCATCGTCAAAGGTGAGGATGGAAAGCGTGCACCCATCCGGCAAGGCGGTACGCAGATCGCAGGCCTCGCCGTTTATTTTGCAGGCGCACGCAGCCTTATAAAGCCCCGCGCCCAGGCTTTTGGCAACATCCAGCGCCGTAGCCCCTTCTTCAAACTGACGGATCTCTCCGTCCCTGAGTGTAACATGGATCATTATGACAAAACCTCCTGCTTCATACTCTCATTTATTTAAAAAGCCTTTTCCCGCCGCGATATTCAGTAGGCGTCAAGCCAAACTCCTTTTTAAAATCGCGGCTGAACTGGAATTGCGAATAATATCCCACCGCTTCAGAAATCTCGTGGATGCTCATTGTCCGCATACGCAAAAGCTCTTTCGCCCGCCCGAGGCGAGCCGTTTGCAGATAAGCCTTAGGAGAAACGCCCATCTGCTCTGTAAAAAGCTTACGGAAATTCCGCTCGGACAGATTCAACTGTCTCGCCAAAGCGGACATCTGAATTTTTTCATCCATATGCTCTGTCAAATAGGCGATCGCCCTGCGGATATCCCCTTCATAGATGGAGGGAATGCCTTTGCGGCCATCCGGGCCGGCCCGCGCCGCCCATTCGCTGAGCAGCAGCGACAAATACAGATCCAACTGCGCACGCGGCGGCTCGCCGTCCGCGCCGGACGCCTCCTCCAGCGCTTCATAAAACAGCTCCTCCATACGGACGCCCGGCACAGCGTACACCACCTCCGCCTGCAAGGGCGGCTTTCCCTTCTCGCAGCGTAAACGCAGGGCGGTAAAACGCTGCCCCTGCTCCACAGGGATCTCTACGCTCTGATTTCCGGGCAGCAACAGCACACAGCCCGTTTTCAGGAGAAACGCTCTCTCCCGGACATAAGCCTCGCAGATCCCATCCATGCAATGAAAGAGAAAATAGTCCGCCTTGGGCCGGCCGGTATGCCAAACGGCGCCCTCAGCCCCTGCCGGGCGCTCCGACGTATATACGCCAGCCTCCAGCAAACGCGGCAGAAACACACAGCTTGAACCACGAAAGCCGGTGCTTTCATTTTCTTTCACAAGACCCCGCCTTTCTTTTGTCCGTCTTTCCGGAATGTATATAAACCATACCGCTTTTTGCATGGATTCCCTGACAAAAAGGTGTAAACTGAAGCCATGGAGCAGGAGCCAGAAAACAGCCTGCTGCCAAATCATCGTTCACGGAGGGATCCGAACATGCGCACGCAACCAATCCAATGGTTTTTCAACCGTTTGGGGATGGGGATGGCCCTGAGCCAGGATAAGGCCGTCTCTTTCCGCAGGAATCCTGCTAATCTTCCGCTGGAGGAGGAACTGCTGTTCAAGTATCTCGGCGAAACGCATGGCCGCAGAAGATAAAGCCGGCACGTCAGGGGATTAAAAAAGCTTCATCCCTCATGAAGAGGGATGAAGCTTTTTTGCTCCACGGTTCCACCCTGCTTGCGGTGACAAAGCACCGCCGCTCAAAACGCCTTAACGCAGCGTGTACGGCCCGCCTTAACGCGGCAGCGCCGCTTTTCGACCGGCATTCAGGAGTGGTACACCCACTTTTCACAGCCTGCATCCGATCTCAGCTGTTTCAGATGCTCTCTGCAAGGCCGCTCGCAACAAAGCAGGCGCTCTCCCTCACCATTTTCCACATATGGACAGTTCTTATCCTACCATCCCCGCGCTGCGTTGTCAAGCGGGATTTCGGACATGAAATACGGATAGCATCAGTGTACAAGGGCTGTCATCTGATTAGCTTTCTGCGTTTTTTGAATAAAAGTGCAGAAAGCGCCTGAAGCTCCGCAGTTTAGCTCTCCTTTTTCTAATCCTTAACCAATATTTGTCTTTGCAGTCACCGCATGCACAGCCAAACGAAGCACGACTGTTTTCTCCAGCACGGCCCTGTCAAAGGCATAGGCCTTTTCCCCACAATAGTGCGCCATAATACGGGCGAGGCCATATTCCTTCTCCTGCGCGCCGCAGCGCTCCAGATGCCCACAGCCGCATACGCTTTCATACTCCATTGAGGTATCGCAGGCCCGCGCGCCTGTCACCAGCCGGCGCGTGCAGTCCATCTCAAAACTGACAAGGCCGTTTCGCTGCATCAGCTCAAGCTTTTTCCCTGCCGGGGCGCAGTGGAAATAGAGCGCAAGCGGCTCCCCTTCCCTGCTCATGCCGAAATTCATCGGCACAATGTAGGGGTATGTCTCGTCAAACATTGCCACCCGGCATACCTCACAGCGCCGTATGAGTTCCAGAATCCGTGCCGTATCCGTTACTTCTCTATCTTTCCTGCGCATTTTCCTCTCCCCCGCATCGCAGCCGGGGGAAGGCGATTGTTCCCCCTCCATTCGCTGCTTTTGTCTTTTGTTCCGGTTCATTCCTGCGCCTGGGTTGCGTGGAGTTCCTCCGGCTTTGATACGCAACTGGTCAACTCCATGTGCACAGGCCGTTTATCCTTTACACAGGATCCTCTCCCATTTTAAAGCCCTCGCCGAGGATTTCACCGGCTTCGGCCACAACGATAAAGGGGGCGGGATCAATCCGGCGAATGATGCGGCCCAGCCGGGCGACCTCGCTGCTGCGCACTGCGCAGATCAGCATATTTTTATCCTCTCCCGTATAGCCGCCGCGAACCGGGAGGATGCTCACGCCGCGGTGCATCTCCTTTGTCACGGCTCCGGCAATCTCCCTGGCATGGGTCGTTACAACAAAAAGCATTTTGCCGTTGCCAGTGCCATACATGATATGATCGATCACCTGACCACTGACAAAAATGACGATTGTGGCATACAGAGCGCTCTCCATATTGCCATAGACAAGCCAGGCCGCCACAACCACCACAAGGTCGCAGAACATAATGAGCTGCCCCATTGGGAGATGCGGCCATTTTTGGCGCAGCAGACGACTGATGATATCCACGCCGCCCGTTGTAGCACCCCGGATGAAAATCAGCGCCATCCCGGCTCCGGAGAGGACGCCGCCAAACAGAGCCGCCAGAAGACGATCCCCCTGATAAGCGGGCAAAAAGAGCGCCGTCACATCGATCGAGACGGAGAGCAGCACCGTCACGATCATGGAGTTGAGCAAAAAACGCCACCCGAGAAACCGCCATGCCACCAGAAAAATGGGGATGTTGATTACCAGCACCATCACGCCGACGGGCGTGTGAATCAGGTAGTTTAAAAGCGTTGCCAAGCCGCTGACCCCACCGGGGGCAATGTGGTTCGGCACATTGAACACATTCATCGCAACCGCATACAGCAGGCAGCCAACGATCCATAAAAGCACGTCGATAAAACGCTCACGCACTCTGCTGCCGCGCTTGCGCGGGCTGCCAAAAGCCCGGGGCTCCGGCCGCTTTTTGGCTACCGCGCCCACCTCCTCATGCGGCTGCGGTTGTTGCTGCATTTGATTTTCCATTTCGCACGCTCCTTTTCCTCCATATTTTGGGCTCAAATAGCTGCGTCCGTTTGCGATGTATCAGAGGGGTCCTCCCCCGCCTGCGAGAGGGCGAGAAGCTGCTGAAGGCGCTGCGCCCTGCCCATGAGATAGAGATATCCAATCAACGCCTCCAGCCCCGTGGCCGCGTGGTAATCCCTGTGTGAAGCGTTTTTGGGGATATGCCCCGGGTGTGCATTGCGTCCTCGCTTGAAAACCGCCAGTTCCTCTTTCTCAAGCAGCGGCAGCAGCCTTTGCGCG
>USBP01000134.1 GCA_900552985.1 uncultured Oscillospiraceae bacterium | reverse complement strand
TGAGTGCGGAGCGAATCTCCAAAGGCTCGCAAAGGAGCGTCATATTTTTCATGCTTTCCAGCTGCTTTTTCATCAGCCCTGCGGCCGCAGGCGCCCAAGAGCCGTTGCCAATCAGGGCCGCTTTACGGTTTTGCAGGTTCAGCGCAGCCATTTCATGCAGGAGGCTGTTCATCCCATAGTAAATGCCCATGTTATAGGTGGGGGAAGCCAGCACAATATGGCTCAGGCGGAACATCTCCGCAATGATCTCTGACGGATGCGTTTTTGAAATGTCAAAAACGCTCAGGTTGGAAACGCCGCGCTCCGCCAGCTTGCCGGCGATCAGGTCAACTGCGTTTTCCGTGTTGCCATACATAGATGCATAGGCCAGAACGACGCCGGGCGCCTCGGGAATATACTTGCTCCAACGGTCGTATTTCTCCAGGAGATAGCCAAGATCCTCCCGCCATACGGGCCCGTGCAGCGGGCAAATCATGCGGATTTCCAAGCCGGCGAGTTTCTTCAGAGCCGATTGCACCTGCGGGCCATATTTGCCCACAATATTCGCGTAGTACCGGCGTGCCTCAGCGAGATAAACACTTTCAAAATCCGTTTCATCGCTGAAGAGCGCGCCGTCATGCGCGCCAAAGGTGCCAAATGCATCGGCCGAAAACAGAATTCCCTCCGATTGCTCATAGGCTACCATAACTTCGGGCCAGTGCACCATCGGGGTGAAGAAAAATTGCAACGTGTGCGTGCCAAGCGGGAGCGTATCCCCCTCGCACACCTCAATGCAGCGCTCTTCCAGGGAGAAATCGTAAAATTGACGGATCATCTGGAACGTCTTTTTATTCCCCACGATTTTCATCACCGGGTACCGGCGTGCCAGCTCCTCAATATTGGCGCAGTGATCCGGCTCCATATGGTTGACAACCAGATAATCAATGGCGCGCCCTGCCAGCACATGATCGATATTTTCAAGGAACTGCCGGGTGATCGCCGCGTCCACCGTGTCCATCAACGCGATCTTGTCATCCAAGATCAGATAGGAATTATAGGAGACGCCCTGCGGCAGCGGGAACATATTTTCAAACAGGGCAAGGCGCCGGTCACTGCCGCCTACCCAGTGGATATGAGGGGCAACCTCTCTTGTGCAGTGCATTGTCTCAGCCTCCAAATCAGCAATTTACGTCTTTTTGTTAAGGTGTCCTAACAACTCTCTGACAACCCATTAGTCTACTCCATTTTTCGGAAAAAGTCAAACCGTGAACCGGAGGTGGCAGGGGTGCGTTGGTCGATCCATCTGCTTGCCCCGGCAGTACAGGCGAGCCACACGCGAGAGCTTTCCCAGCATTATTCTTTGCGTTGCAGCGGGACAAAATGCAGCGGCGCAAAAAAGAAACCACCAGGCTTTCAAAGAAAACTGGTGGTTCACTTTCACTGCGCGCTGGGGGGCTAAGAGAGAACCGGGGCAAGGCAGGATTTTACTTTTAAAAAAATCCCGCCGCAGTTCTTCTCGCGCAGCTCTTTGGCAATTTCATTTTTCAGGAGAAAAGCTTCCTCCCGGCTTTTTTACGCCTCGTTGGCCGCATTGAGCGCCCAAGAGGCGATATCAGCATAAACAACCTCTCGGTCGGCTTCATTGAGGATCTCATGACGATCCTCCGGGTAGAGCTTGAGTGTTACATCGGCATGCCCTGTCTTTTTCAGGTCGCGGAAAACCTGCCGGACGCCCTTCCCGTAATCGCCGACCGGATCCATCTCGCCCGATGTCAGCAGAATTGGGAGATGCCCGGGAATTTTACGGTACCAACCGGGAGCGGACACGTGGCGCAGAATCTGAAACAGATCCCGATAGCCGACCGCAGTAAACAGGAAACCACAGAAGGGATCCTGCACATAGCGGTCGACCGCCTCCGTCTCCTTTGTCAACCAATCAAAAGCTGTGCGGGGAGATCCGCATTTTTTATTGTAAGCGCCAAAGGCGAGCCGGTTAATAAATTCGCTGCGGTAATGGCTGCCCTTACGCTTTGCAACGAAATTCGACAACCCAACCGCAAGCCCGGCAGCCGGGTTTTCGCCGCTGGTCCCGCAATAAATCGCACCGTTTATCTCGCTGCCATACAGCTCCGTGTAATAACGGGCTACAAAGGAGCCCATGCTATGCCCGAAGAGAATCACCGGTACGCCGGGGTATTCCTTGCGGGCAAGCTCTGTCAGCTGTTTTGCATCGCAGGCAAAGGCTTTCCAGCCATCCTCTTCCCCAAAGTAGCCGAGCGATTCCGTATCGGCCGTGCTTTTGCCGTGGCCGATATGGTCGTTGTCAAATACAGCAAAGCCCCGGCTGCACAGATAGGAGGCGAAGGGCTCATACCTCACGATATGCTCCGCCATGCCGTGCAGAATTTGAAAAACAGCGAGCACTCTGCCATCAGCAGGCGCCCAGCTTTTTGCATAAATATCAGAAAGGCCTGTCACCGATGGAAAGGAATATTCCTTTGTGATGATATCCATACGGATGCCTCCTTCTTTCAAAAATCAATTCCGGCGCTCTTCCCGCACGAGCGTCCCTGTATTTCTAAAACAGCCCAATGTTTTGCGTTACTTCTGTTTCACAAAAAGATTATAACACAACGATTACAAAATTGTAACCCTTTTGTTACGATTTTGTAGTAATAAACAAATTTCAAGTGTACTTTTTTACAAAAAACGCCTGTTTATGCGTTTTAAACATAAACAGGCATCTAAAAGGGGTTATTCGGTGGGGGCTTCCGGATATTTATGATTCTTCCAATACCACCACTTCAATTTTTCCGCTTCATGCGTTTTGTGCTCCGCAAAATAAACGGCAAGGCGAAATACATACAACTGACACATATCTTCCTTGAATCCCTTTTTAAGGCAATCCTTTTCATACAACTCTTCCGGTTTTTTCCCCTTCAGATCTGACACGCTCTGGATGCCAATGGAAAGCAGATCCTGCTCAATGTTTTTGCCGATGCCGGGTATGGTTCTCAGATCGCTCATGCTGCGTATCATACCTTTCCTTACGCGGCGTATGGATAGCCCCGGAAGAGGGTGGAACTATTTCGCTCTCCCTCCCCGCGCTCGGCTCTCCTTCAATACGGCCGCTTTTTCTTCCGCACAGAGCGGCTGCTTATGGGCCGGTACGCACGGCCAGCCGCTGTGCGAGCTCCTCCGAGGGGTGGACGCTCAGAGTGCGGTAGGTGTCGTAAATGACCTTGCCCGGCCGCGCTCCCTGCGGCTTTCGCAGCATCCGCACGGGCGTGTAATCCACTGGAACGGAGGAGGATTCCCGTGCCCGGCTGAACCAGGCGGCCAGCTGAGCGGCCTGCACCAGTGCCTGTTCGCTGGGCTCTTTGCCGCCTGTGACCAGAATGACATGAGAGCCGGGGATGTTTTTGGTGTGCAGCCAGAGGTCATTTTTGGCCGCTGTTTTCAGGGAAAGCTTATCGTTCTGCACATTATTTCGCCCTACCAGAATGGAAAAGCCGTCGTCCGTGCAGAATTCCATGGGGGGAAGAGGCCTTGGGGCTTTTTGCTTCGCGCTGCGCCTGCTTTTAAGATAGCCGCCGGCAGCCAGCTCTTCCCGAATTTCCATGAGCTCCCGTTCTGATTGAGAGCGGCTGAGCGCATCAAAGACGCTCTCGATATATTGCAGCTCCTGTTCACCCGCTGCGATCTGCTCCGTGAGCACCTTCTGCGCGGTCTGGGCCTTGCGGTAGTCCTTATAGTATTTCTGCGCGTTGCGCGCGGGGGAAAGGGCAGGGTCCGCCGGGATACGCAGGATGCGGTTCTCGTCGTAATAATTCTCCACATCATAGAATGGCGCGCCCTTTTCCAAGGTGTATTGATAAGCTGTGATCAGCTCCGCGCGGATGCGCAGCTGCTCCCGGTCCTCGCTGGCGGCGAGCTCTGCGCGCTGGGCGTTGAGGCGGCGCGCAATGCGCTCCATTGTGCTGTTGAGCAAGTGAAACAGATCCTGTGCGCGCTGGCGGGTTCGCTCCGCACGGTCGCGCTCGGTATAAAAATCATCCAGCAGGGCGGATAGCCGCGTATACGCGCGCGTCTGCATCAGCGCCCCATATTGCCGGATGGGCAGGAAGGCAAAATCCATCGGCTTCCCCTCCTGATCGAGCGCCATTTCCGGCGCAGGGACACCCTCGCGCACCAGCCTGCACAGCCCCTCCAATGTATGCAGCAGGCTTTCCCGCTGCACAAGGCTTAAAGCGGAAACAGGAAGATCCTCTCCCGCAGCCTGAAAGGCAAGCTCCCGGCAGACAATGGGCGAAACGCCCTGTAAGGCGCGCAGCAACGCGGCGGAGAGGCGTGCCTCGCCCTCCAGCAGCACGCGCTCATAGGCTGTCCGTCCCTCCTCCAGCAGGAGGTTGACCTTATCCTGCGCGGGCGGCAGCGTGTAAGGCAGCCCAGGCAGGATCTCCCGCACGGAGGATTTTGTGGCGTCAATGCGCTTGAGCGCATCGACGATCACTCCATTTTCATTGAGCAGGATAATGTTGCTGTGGCGCGCCATAATCTCAATGCACAGGCTGGGATGCACCCGGTCGCCGATCTCATTGCTCGCGTCAAAATCAAGGAACAGAACCCGATCGAGCCCTATCTGGCGCAGCCCAGTGAGCACGGCGCCTACGAGCGCCTTGCGCAGCAGCATGCACAGCATGGGCGGCGTTTGCGGGTTATCGGGCGCATTTGCCGTAAAATGCAGGCGCGGGCTGTTGGAGCGCACGCTCAGCAGCAGCTTATACGCGCCGGCCCTGGAGCGCAGAGAGAGCACCAGCTCCTCCCGAGAGGGCTGGCTGACCTTTTCCACGCGCGCGCCAACTGCTTCGCGCGCAAGCTCCTGTGTTAAAAAGTGTAAATAAATGCCGTCAAGCGCCATAAAAACGACTCCTTATTCATCCAATCGATACCATGCTACCGGATTGCCCTGTGGGATACGCGCAATGTGAAGACCCGGGAAGCGCCCGGCCAGCCTGCGCGCAAGCATATCTGCCGCCGGATTTTCTGTTTCGTAATGCCCGGCAGCCAGCAGAGGCAGGCCCATTTGGATGGCGTCCAGAAACTCGTGATGGCTCGCGTCGCCGGTCACGTAGGCATCCGCGCCGGCGTGCAGCGCCTGCGCCGCCAGGTCG
>USBP01000133.1 GCA_900552985.1 uncultured Oscillospiraceae bacterium | reverse complement strand
GTAAACAGCGTCCATTGCCCGCCAAAGGGGACTTATTTGAGCTCGACCTTCGCGCCGGCAGCCTCCAGCTTCTCCTTCGCCGCTTCCGCGTCTTCCTTGGAGATGCCTTCCTTTACAGCCTTCGGAGCGCCATCAACAACGGCCTTCGCATCGGCAAGGCCAAGGCCGGTGATCTCACGAACCGCCTTGATGACCTTGATCTTCTCCGCGCCGACTTCCGCCAGGATCACGTCGAACTCCGTCTTCTCCTCCTCCGCAGCAGCAGCGCCGCCATCGGCCGGAGCGGCAAACCGCTACCGCAGCGGCAGCGGAAACGCCGAACTCTTCCTCAACAGCGTGCACCAGCTCGGAGAGCTCAAGCACGGAGAGGACTTTGATCTCTTCAATAATCGCATTAATCTTCTCAGATGCCATTTTAATAAACCTCCAATGATTTCAATTTGTAGCCGCAGGGCATTATGCCTCTGCCGGAGCCTCTTCCGCTGCGGGGGCAGCCTCGCCAGACTTGTCGACGATGGCCTGAATCGCGCGCGCAAAGGAAGCGATGGGCGCGTTGAACGCATTGCAGACCGTAGCAAGCAAAATCTCTCGGGACGGCAGCTTTGCAAGGCTGCTGATTTTCTCCAGGCTGATGACCTCGCCATCCAGGAAACCGCTCTTTACGCTAAAGGTCTTGCTCGCATCGGCAAACTTGCTCAGGATGCGCGCAGGGGCGACATAATCATCCTCGCTCAGGGCGATGGCAGTCGTGCCGGAAAGCACTTCGTCCAGCCCAGTCAGGCCGGCATCCTGCACAGCCAGGTGCAGCAGCGTGTTTTTAACAACAGCGTAATGAACGCCTGCCTCGCGCAGTTCCTTACGAAGCTTCGTATCGTCCGCTACGTTGATGCCCTTGTAATCGACGACGACGCCTGCGCAGGCATTTTTCAGCTGTTCGGTGAGCTGCGCGACCTTCTGCTTCTTCTGCTCTAAAACTTTCTCACTCGGCAATGGATTTCACCTCCTCTAAATCCGCCATGTTTTCACAACCTTGTGAAAACCGGCGCCTCAGCGCCCGCTGACGGGCGCTCATCGCAGGGAAAGAAAACGCCTTTCCCACAACACCGCAGGAAAGGCGTTACATACTTTTTTTGCATCTGCAATGGGCCCAAACAGCCCTGTATGGCGCTCTATTCCTCGGCAGGCGGCCCAAAAGGCCATTATACACAAAAGGAACCTGCTGTCTTCGGTGTTTCAGAACGATGACTATACTATCACATGGGCGCGCCCATGTCAAGTATCTAAACCTAGGCTTATTCCGCGCCGCCGATGCGGTTGAAGTTCACGCGCACGCCGGGGCCCATTGTCGTGGCCACCACGCAGGAGCGGATATACTGGCCCTTTGTCGCGGCGGGCTTCGCCTTGATGACGGCTTCCATCAGCGTCGTAAAGTTCTCATTGAGCTTCTCAGCGCCAAAGGAGACCTTGCCGATCGGGCAGTGGATGATGTTGGTCTTATCCAGGCGGTACTCAATCTTACCGGCCTTGGCCTCTGTGACAGCCTTCGCAACATCCGGGGTCACTGTGCCGGCCTTGGGGCTCGGCATCAGGCCGCGCGGGCCAAGCACCTTACCAAGGCGGCCCACCAGGCCCATCATGTTCGGCGTTGCAATGGCCACGTCGAAATCCATCCAGCCCTCGCCCTGGATCTTTGCCACGAGCTCTTCTGCGCCGACAAACTCCGCGCCCGCCTCTTCGGCCGCCTTTGCATCGTCGCCCTTGGCGAACACTGCCACGCGCACGGATTTACCGGTGCCGTTGGGCAACACGACCGCGCCGCGAACCTGCTGATCCGCATGGCGGGAGTCAACGCCCAGGCGGATGTGGGCTTCCACAGTTTCATCAAATTTTGCCGTTGCGGTTTTCACCGCGACCTCCAACGCTTCCGTGGGGTCATAAAGCTTTGACCTGTCGACAAGCTTGGCGCTTTCGACATACTTTTTACCATGTTTCATTCGTCTGACCTCCCTAAAGAGTGGTTAATCGGATGTTTCCTCCCACCCGGGAGCAATTAATCGGAGACAACAATGCCCATGCTGCGCGCGGTGCCGGCAATCATGCTGGCAGCCTCAACACTAGCTGCGAACATAGCGGGCCTCTTCTGCTCGGCGATTTTTCTAATCTGCTCACCGGTGATCGTTGCGACCTTGTTCTTATTCGGCACGCCGGACGCCTTCTCAATCCCGCACGCCTTTTTAATCAGGACGGCGGCAGGCGGCGTCTTTGTGACGAACGTAAACGAACGGTCTGCATAAACGGTGATGACGACCGGGATAATCAGGCCGATATCATTCTTTGTGCGCTCATTGAATTCCTTCGTGAACGCCATAATGTTCACACCGTGCTGACCCAGCGCAGGACCGACCGGGGGCGCCGGGGTTGCCTTTCCGGCGGGGATTTGCAGCTTAATTAAACCTACAACCTTTTGAGCCATGTTTTGCACCTCCAAATATATGTGGTAACTGGCGGAGCGAAAATTACTTGCCGCTCCTCCCACAGGGGGCGAGCCCCCGCGCCCACGGGCAGAGCCGTGTAGGCGCATAATAAGCGGCAGAGCCGCTGATTACCAAAATGGGTTAATCCACAGCCGGCTCCACCTGATCGAGCGCAAACTCGACCGGCGTTTCGCGGCCAAACATAGAAATCGTTACCCGGACAAGATCCTTCTCCGGATCGATCTCCTCGACCACGCCGGAGAAATCCCCAAACGGGCCGTCGATGATGTTGACAAGGTCGCCGACCTGATAAGCCACCTCGACCTGCCTCTTTTCCACCCCGAGCGCCAGCACTTCCTCGTCGCTGAGAGGGACAGGCTTGCTCTCCGGGCCTACAAAGCCCGTCACGCCCCGGGTGTTGCGGATAACATACCACGTATCGTCGGACATGACGTATTCGCCGTCCTCCACATCGACCGCAAGCTTGACCAGGACATAGCCCGGGAATACCTTGCGCTCCACCTCGCGCTTTTTGTTATCCTTAATTTCAGTAACCGTTTCCATCGGGATCTTCACCTCAAGGATCTGATCCTGCATCTGGCGGTTTTCCACAACGGTTTCGATATTGTTGGCTACTTTGTTTTCATAGCCGGAATAGGTATGGATCACATACCATTTTGCGCTGTCAGCCATTGTTCTCCCCCGTTTAACCGAGCATGCCGAACAGACGGATGGCGCCGGCCTGCGCTGTTGAAGAGGCCTCTGTAGCGGCCTGCGTCACAGCGTCCGTCACCGGCTCCGTTATTGCTGCCGTTGTTTCAGGCTCCTGCGCCAGGCCCTCGATCAGGCTCAGGCCCCCTGAAAGAGCGAAATCCACAATCCATACGCCGATACCGATGATGAGAATCACCGCGATGACGATGCCGGTGTTTTTCAGCACGGTCTTCGCATCGGGCCATGTGATTTTCTTGGTCTCGCCTCGGAAATCCTTAAAGAAGCGGGCGATTGCCTTGCCGGCACGCACAAAGATATTTGGCTTCTTGGGCTTGTTTGCCTTATCGGCCTTGGCCGCCTTTGTGGCTTTGGCTTTTTTTTCGGCCTTTTCCACAGCGTCCTTTTTCTTTTCGTCAGCCATTCATCTTCCCTCCGCTCTTATTTGGTTTCCCTGTGGAGCGTGTGTTTCTTGCAGAACCTGCAATACTTGTTCATCTCCAGCCTGTCGGGGTTGTTTTTCTTGTTTTTCATCGTATTGTAGTTGCGCTGCTTGCACTCCGTGCAGGATAAAGTAACCTTTACTCTCATGACGGCACCTCCAGTTTTCCGGATATTTTCAGAGCCCGTGCCTGCGCCGCTGCTCACGCGCTTTTTGGCAGGGCAAGCGAGGGCCTCGCCCCAAAAAAGCGCCGGCAGCCAGGCCATACCGGGCCCCAGCCTCCCTCTAAAAATGGGCACAAAAAAAGAAGCCTCTCAGAGGTACACTCACTATACCACAATCTCGTCAAGCGGTCAAGTAAATTTTTCAGAGATAAAGCGCAGTCAGGAAGAATAACAGAAGAGATAATTTTTAATCAGGGCTTGCAAAATTTCTAGTCATTTGTTATAATATAAAGGTAAATTTTGGATATCTTTCAACGGAAAGGAGCTTGGGGGCTGTGTGCCCCGGAGTGAAAATTTAATAAGAAAGAGGACAGTTACGATGAGAGTTCTAGAGAGAAAGTATCTGCCGAGAAGCGCTTCGCCGGAGGAGGCGGGCGTTTCTTCCGTTGCTGTGGCGGCATTTATGGAGGATATGAGGAAGAGCGGCATCGAAACCCACTCTTTTCTGATACTTCGCCATGGCAAGGTCGCGGCGGAGTGTTTTTTTGCCCCCTTTACGCGGGATACGCCGCACGCCATGTATTCCGTCAGCAAGAGCTTCACTTCTACCGCCATCGGTTTTGCAGTTGACGAGGGACTACTCTCACTAGAGGATAAGGTGATTGATTTCTTCCCGGAATACCGCCCCAAGGAGCCCGACGCGCGGCTGGAAAAGATGACGGTGCGCCATCTGCTGACGATGACAAGCGGGAAGAACCCTTCCCTGCTGCTGGATAAGACCAAAAACAGGTGGGTCAAGGATTTCTTCGACGCGCCCTGGATTTCCGACCCCGGCGAGATGTTCCTTTACGTCAGTGAAAACATCTATATGCTCTGCGCCATTCTGGTGCGCGTAACCGGCATCTCCGTCACAGAATTTTTAACCCCCCGCCTGTATGAGCCGCTGGGGATTCCCGTGCCGTATTGGGAAACAGATCACAACGGCATCGAGGCCGGCGGCTGGGGGCTGATGCTGCCGATTGAGGATTTCGCCAAATTCACGCTCTGCTATGCGCAGGAGGGGCTCTATGAGGGCCGGCAGGTCATTCCGGCCTGGTGGGTGCGCGAGGCCACGGCCATCCATTCAGATAATTCCGCCAATCAAAGCCTTGATGCCCGCGCGGGCTATGGCTATTGCTTCTGGCAATGCGGCGGCGCCAAAAACACCTACCGCTCGGACGGCATGTTTTCGCAATTCGGAATCGTCTTTCGGGATTATGATGCACAGCTGGTAATCAACTGCTCGGAGGTGGATGAGCAAAAAACGCGCGACTGCATCTGGCGGCACTTTCCCCGTGTATTCCTGATGGAAGGGGAAACGGCAG
>USBP01000132.1 GCA_900552985.1 uncultured Oscillospiraceae bacterium | reverse complement strand
CGCGCCGCCTCTACCCGTGTGCTGGCAGAACTGATGGATTTGCTCTGCTCGGCATATTCCGCACCGTGTACCAGCTGAAGCTGCACCAAGCGGCCTGCAAAAAGCAGCAGAAAGACGCCCAGAAGGCACAGGGAAATCACAATGCGAGAGGTGCGTTTATCCTGATTCATCAGAAGCTCCTTTCTGAAAGGGGAGAGCTGCGCCAATCCCGACAGGCGCGTTTTCCTTACACAAATCGGAAAAGACACAGCGGTGTCAGACTGCTGTGCCGGAATCTTTTGTTAGCCGGCCGGCATTACAGGATCACGGACGGCTCCTCATTTGTAGAAAGCGGGTTTTTCAACCTTCTGCTGAGCGCACGCAGCGGGAAAAAGAAGACCGGAAGAAAAAGCAGGGAATACAGGCTTGCCGGTAAATAAAAGCGCGCCAGAGCGCCCCATGCGCCTGCATAACCCGGGATGGCCAGAAAAACCAGCCAGTAAAGCACGTTATGCAGCAATGCTGCACACGCAGCCAGCAGCAGCGCCGTGACAAAATTCATACGCATCAAGTAGTGCAGCAGCAGGCCGCACGCACAGCCGGTGAGCAGCAGCACGACTGCGTGAAAGCCATCCCCCCGCACAGTGACCGCATCCCAAAGCATCCCGGCAAACATCCCAAAGCAGGCGCCCGCCGTTTCACGCTCCAGCATGGCGATGCAAACGGTCAGAGGGATCAACGGCATGGCGCTGACTCCATAAATTTTGGGAAGAAGGCCGCCAGTGTTTTGCACGAGGGAAACCAGAAGGATCACAAGCGCAGTAATCGCCCAGCGCAGATAGACCTGTTTTTTCTCTTTTTTCAGCAAATGAAAGCGTCCCCCTCTCCCGGCTCCGGCAGGATGATAACAATGGGATATGATTACTGTGCGGCGCCCGTTTCACCGGCAGCTTCCTCTCCGGCCTGCCCTGCAAAGGCGGTGATGATAAACACATCGCTCACGGCGCTGACGTCAATGCCTGGCTCTACGATGGCATAGGCAGAGATATCATACGTATTGTTTTGCACATCCTCTACCGTACCGATAAGGATCCCTTGTGGGAAAAATTCTCCGGCGCCGGAGGTCTGTACGATGCCGCCCTTAGAGACGACTGTTGTGCGCTCCAGCCCTGTGAGCCTGCATTTCCCCTCGCGGGAGAGCTCAATATCGGTGGTGAGGACGCCCTGCTCATTGGTGTTGGATTCCTCTGCGCTGACATTGACGGATGGATCCAAAATGGTCTTGACAGAGCAGCCGGTGCTCCACACACGCTCCACTCTGCCGACCAGATATTGGCCGGAAATCACGGGGTCATTGACCTCAACGCCGTCGGAGGAGCCCTTGTCAAGCGTGAAAGCGTAAAACAGGTCCGCAGCGTCGCGCGCCACGATGGAGGCGGGAGTCATCTCCCAATCCTGATGGGCTTCCTTAACGCCGAGGACGGATTCATAGGATTCGATCTGGCGCTTCATGTCATCGTAATCGACCAGCTGTTGCTGATACGCGGCAATCTGCTGCCTGAGCTCTTCAATTTCCTTGGCATAAGTACTCGCAGAAACGAAGCTGCCCGTAAAATCGCCAATTTTTTCGGATATATAGGAAGACAGCCTCTGAATCGGAGAAAAGACCGTGCCCAGAATAGAGGAAGAAGGCGACGCTCCGCTGTGGGAGGCCGCCGCAATGATGACGCCGATGATCAGCGCGGCAAGGATGCCGAGCAATACTTTGAAGCGTTTGCTTTGAAAAAAACGCCGCATAAAAGCCCCTCGCCTGCCTTTCGGTTAAATTTTTATCCGGAAAGAGGATCAGTTATAATCCCTGGTGCCGGTGATGCCAAGCACATTGGATTCCAGGCACATGCCCGTGCCGTCCACCACGCAGTCCAGCGGATTTTCCGCCACATGGACGGGCATTTTCGTCTCCACAGAGATCAAGCGGTCAAGGCCGCGCAGGAGTGCGCCGCCGCCCGTGAGCATGATGCCGTGGTCAATGATATCCGCAGAGAGCTCCGGCGGCGTCTTTTCCAGCGTGGCGCGGATGGCGTCGAGAATCTGATTGACCGGATCCGCGAGCGCCTCCCGGATCTCCTCAGAGCTGATCTCAATGTTTTTGGGCAGGCCGTCCATCAGGTTGCGGCCCTTGACATCCATCGTGCCCTCTCCCTCATAGGGATAGGCAGAACCGATTTTAATCTTGATATCCTCTGCCGTGCGCTCGCCGACCAGAAGATTATATTTCTTTTTGATATAAGAAATAATTGCCTCGTCAAAATTATCGCCTGCAATACGCGCAGAGCGGGAGGTGACGATATCGCCCAGGGAGATTACAGCCACCTCAGAGGTGCCGCCGCCGATATCGACGACCATGCTGCCGGTTGCCTCGCTGACAGGCAGGCCTGCGCCAATCGCGGCGGCCATGGGCTCGTCGATGAGGCTTACGTATTTTGCGCCGGCGCTGCGCGCCGCGTCATGCACTGCGCGCTTCTCTACCTCCGTAACACCGGAGGGGATACAGATCATCACGCGGGCGCGGTTAAAGGGAGAGCCGCTGGTTGCACGGCGGATAAATTCCTTGAGCATGTCGGCGGTGATGTCAAAGTCAGCGATGACGCCGTCCTTCAGTGGGCGTACCGCGATGATGGAGCCGGGGGTACGGCCGATCATTTCCTTCGCCTCAATGCCGACCGCCACGACACGGTTTGGATTGGAGCGGACGTCTACCGCGACCACGGAGGGCTCGCGGGTGACGATCCCCTTCCCTTTTACAAAGACGAGTGTATTAGCAGTGCCAAGGTCAATGCCGATATCCTGTGAAAATAACATGGCGTTCAAACTCCTTTCCAAGCGGGGGCCGGAAGCCGGCTATACCCATAACGTATATTATTATAACCTTAATTGCGGACTTTCTCAACTGCAAATGGAAAAAACCTGTGCAGTTTTTCGCCTGTTTTTCTGGCGAAAATAGATATCCCGCTCGAATTTGAAGGACTTTACGGGCCGGGCTACAAAATCCGGCCGTTCACCCCATACTGAGCAAGGCGGCGGGCTGTTTGCGCAATGGGCAGCCCCATCACATTGAAATAATCGCCCTCCATGCGCTCCACCAGAAGGCAGCCATAGCCCTGGATGCCGTACCCTCCGGCTTTATCCATTGGTTCTCCAGTTGCGATATATTGCCGGATGGTATCGTCTGTCAAAGGATAAAACTGGACAGTGGTGGAGCAGAAAAAGGTGTCGGGCGCGGCTCCGGGCGCGGCGATACATACGCCGGTATAGACGGTGTGGCAGCTGCCGGACAGAAGCCGGAGCATGGCAAAAGCATCCGACGCATCCTTGGGCTTGCCGAGCACATGCCCCTGATGCGCCACAACGGTATCCGCGGCGAGAATCACTTCGTCCTCAGCGGCATTCTGCGCCACGCAGGCGGCCTTTTGGGCGGCAAGAGCGGCCGTAGCCTGGCCGGTGGGGAGGGTGTGGTCAAAGCGCTCCTCCAGGTCCGCCGGGCGCACACGGAAGGTATAGCCGGCATTGGAGAGGATTTCCTGCCGGCGGGGAGAGGCGGAGGCGAGAATCAAATTCATACACTTTGTTATCCTTTAAGAAAAATAAATTTTATATCATAGGATATTTCTTAGCTAACTCTGGGAATAAAACGCTATTTTCCCGTGGAGCCAAAACCGCCGCTGCCGCGAGCGGTTTCTGCGAGCGTATCCACCGATTCTGTTGGCAGGCAGAGCACGGGCAGCACAACCAACTGGGCGATGCGTTCGCCCGGCTGGATTTCGTAGGGCTCTTCAAATTGATTGAGCAGGCCAACGCAGATTTCGCCGGTGTAATCACTGTCGATCACGCCGACACCGTTGGAGAGCGCAATTCCATGCTTAATTCCCAGCCCGCTGCGGGCAAAGACGAAACCTGCCGCGCCCTCGGGCAATCCAATGGCAATGCCGGTAGGCACAAGCGTGTGCCCGTGCGGCGGCAGAATAAGCGGCTCCTTCAGGCAGGCGCACAGGTCAAGCCCTGCGCTGCCGGCGGTAGCCCGCTGGGGGAGCACCGCATCCGGTCGGGTTTTTTTAATTTTTAGAGTGGTCATAGCGGTTTGCCTCCTGCATGATAAGGGTGAGCCCGGCGGCGGGCAGAAGGACCCTGCCGGGGGAAAAGAGCGGGATGGGGAATATGTTATTCAACGCCGCGGTAATATAAGCCGCGTGTATACTCTCCTGAGGGTGCGGCACGCCGTTGGTACTGGGCAAGAATACTGGCGCACGCTTCCGGTGTTTCCTGCGTAAAATAGAGAAGCAGGTAGTCGATGTTCTGAATCTCGGCGAGCCTGTCCGCAAGGTAGACCGGGCGGGAATTGAACAGCTCGCTGCACCCATCCGTACAGCGGATGGGGAAGGAAACGCCCTTTCGGTCCGTGACAGCTCCGCCCTTGCCGCAGGCGGCGCAGCTGTGCCCGTTGGCGAGCGGACAATTGCGTGTGAGCATCAGCGGAAAGCGGCCGTAGGCGAGCAACCCGCGCGGCAGACTGCCGCCAAGCGCGGCGGCCTGCGCCAGGGTTAGCTCGAAAGAGAGCGTGGCCAGGCTGAGCCCCAGCGTTTCCGCTTGCAGGAGCGCGGCAGTGTTAAACAAATTCAGACCAAACCCGCCGTGTATTTCCAGCCCGGCCTCGCGCGCCATGTGCACGCCATCCAGCGTATGCGCGACAGCCGCCGGAACCCCGGCCTGCTTTGCCGCCCCCAGACGGGCGCGTACAACAGCCTTCTGCCCAAACAGGCCACGGGGGATCTCTACAGCAAGGGGAAGGCCGGAATCCGCCAGTTGCCTGAGCTGCTCCGCAGGTGTGTGCAGCGGCAGAGAAATGCCAGAATAAGCGCTCAGATCCGCAGGCAGCTGTGTGTAATCCGCAAAACGGGCATACCACGCAGGCGGCTGCACAGCAGTGTGGCGCGGCACCTGGGGCTGGCCTACGGGCTGGAAAGGCGCACCCGCCCTGCTTTCAAGCTGAAGCGCCAATGCGTCCAGCGCTGCGCGACGCAGTGCGTTGAGCTGCGCGGCAGGCATAGTCAGCCCTGGTGCAATATCACAAGTGATTTTTTCAGCATAAAACGGCGTGCCTCCGCATTTGGAGAGCTGGCGCGCCGCAGCCGTTTTTTCCAGAGGGCGGGAGCGGGCAGGCTCCGG
>USBP01000131.1 GCA_900552985.1 uncultured Oscillospiraceae bacterium | reverse complement strand
GGTGATTTCCGCCTTGGCGGCGTCGAGCTCTGCCTTGGCGGCCTTCAGCTTTGCGCTGTTTGTATTATATTCCGCTTCACCGGCGGCAAGCTCCTTCTTTCCGGCCTCCAGATCTGCCTTTGCTTTTACCAGTTCATCCTTATAGTTGCCAAGGTTCTGGGCGATCAGCTCCGCAGCCTCCTGCGTCATGCCTCCGGCAGTGATATCTGTTAGGTTTTTGATCTGCTCTACAATCGTGCTGTCTTCCCCGAAGATCTCAATGGCGCGATCCAAGAGCTCTTGGTAGGTGGAGTCATTACCGGAAGCAATATCTCCTGCGATGGTTTCGGCGGTATTGATGGTTTGCTCGAGGAATTTGACCTGCGTTTCACCAGAGGAGATGCGGGATTTCGCCTCGCTGATTTTTTTCTCTGCATCCTCCAGCTGCGCTGCATTTTCATCATAGGTTTTCTGCGCGGTGTTCAGCTCGTTGCGCGCGGCGTTGAGCTGTGCGGCGGCGTTATTACGCTGGTTTACACGCTGGTAATACTCGTTGAGCCCCGCGCTGTGCTCCGCCTTACCGGCGGCAAATTCCCGCTGCGCCTCGCTGAGGGTGTTGTTAAACTCCTCCTCTTTCTGGGCGATCTGCTCTTCACCGTTTTTGGCAAATTCCAGCGCTTCGTCGAGCGCTTTGCGGGCATCCTCAATTTTTTGCTGGGTATCCACCTCGGCCTGTGCATAGTCGATGCGCGCCTGTGCGAGGGTGGAGGTCATTTCAGGGCGCAATGCCTCGGCGCGCACGGGCGCACGCTGCGCTGCCAGCTCCTCAATCTCTGCGATGACAGGGGCCATCAGGTCGTCATACTCCTCGCCGTAGGCGTCGAACCCGCTGGCGGTGGTGCCATCCACCTTGATGTAGAGATCCGTATAATAATCCGTTTTGAACGCCGTGTCAGGCACCAGGATGTAGGCGCCGACCTTACCGCTGCCGACAAGGCTGTTGCCGCGCTCAAAGGAGATGTAATAGGGGGATTCCACAATACCCACGATTTTAAACTCCGTGGTTTCCATGGAGTCGCTTAAATCCTCACGGTCGCTTTCAATCGTGATGGTGCTGCCGATTTGGAATTCGTCCGGAGTGGAGAGCTCGCTGCGATCCACCAGGCATTCGTTTGCATTCTTGGGCCACTCGCCCTCGATGAGCGTGGGCCGGTTCATATAAGCCGCGTCATTGGTGCCGTCGCTCCAGGCTTTGAGCATCTCCATGTTGATGGAATGCGCGCGGACGCTGAATTCAGAGCCGTCCATATCGATCAGGCGTTTCCCATCCACCAGCACCAGCCCGTCCGCAAAATAGGCGGGCATCACGGCCTGCACGCCGTCAATTTCACGGATGGCTTCCACATCCGCTTCTTCAAAGCCGACGGTGGAGAGCACGCGCAGATCCATCAGGTTGTTGTCAATGAAATACTGGTTTGCCGTCTCCTTCATATCGGGCGCGGTGGCTTTAATGCCTGCAAAAAAGCCGATGCCAAGCGCAACGATCAGGATGATGGAGATAAAACGCGCCTTCGTCCGCCAGATTGAACGGAACGTGTCTTTCAATAGGGCTTTGCTCATTGTTACCATTCAATCCTTTCCACAGGCGTTGGGTTGTCATTGACCATGATTTTGTGCACGCGACCGCTGCGCAGGGCGATCACCCGGTTCGCCATCGGCGTGATTGCCTGGTTGTGGGTGATGACGATAACAGTCATGCCCGTTTCGCGGCTGGTATCCTGCAAAAGCTTTAAAATCTGCTTGCCCGTGTTGTAATCCAGCGCGCCGGTGGGCTCGTCGCAGAGCAGAAGCTTCGGGTTTTTGGCCAGTGCGCGCGCAATCGCCACACGCTGCTGCTCGCCGCCGGAGAGCTGAGCGGGGAAGTTATGGATACGGTCCGCCAGGCCAACGCGCTCGAGCACCTTTTCAGCGTGCAGGGATTTTTTGCTGATCTGTGTGGCAAGCTCCACATTCTCCAGTGCAGTCAGGTTTTGCACCAGATTATAGAACTGAAAGACAAAGCCCACGTCGTAACGGCGGTATTCGATCAGGCGCTTGCGGTCGTAGTCGTTGATCAGCTCGCCGGCCACGCGGATTTTGCCGTCGTCACAGTCGTCCATACCGCCGAGAATGTTCAGCAGCGTCGTCTTACCTGCGCCGGAAGGGCCGACGACCACGACAAACTCCCCCTGCTCGACGCTGAACGTAATCCCGTCTGCGGCATTGATGGTGACCTCGCCCATCTTATACCTTTTGTAGACAGAATCGAACTCGATAAAGCTCATGTGTTTTACCCCGTTTCTTCAGTTTCACCGCCCAAGGCGGCAGACTTCCGCAGCGTTTCGGCATGATATGCCGGCTTCCTGCGCTTTTGGACAAAAAGTTTGCGTGTAAGAATTATTATAAGGGATACCCTTCCCAGCGTCAATAGAAAAGCCGCTGGAATCCTCCGCCAGAGAGGAAAAAAGTTTCCCAATGCGCATAACGTTATTGGGCAGCGCGCACGGCCGCCAGCACCTTGTTTGCCACCGGGATGGCCTGCTGGTAGCCGGAGCCGCCGTTTTCCACCACGACGACGAAAGCATATGGCGTTTCCAGGTTTTGAGAGAAGCCCACAAACCAGGCATGTGGTGTTTTATCCCCGCCGACTTCTGCTGTGCCGGTTTTCCCGCAGATTTCCATTCCGTTGGGGAAGCGGCTGTCGCCATAAAAATGGATGGTGTTGGAGCGCATCAGCTCCAACATTTTTGCAGCGGTGGAGGCGGAGAGATAGGCCTCTCCCGTTTCAGCACTCCCTTTGTGCAGCGTGATGCCGCCGGGCGTTGCGATGCTTTGCACAACATAGGGTGTAATCGGCGTGCCGCCGTTTGCAATCGCTCCCATGATGGTGAGCATGTGGTAAGGGTTTGCCAGTGTTGTATGCTGCCCGATGCCTGCCTGGCCGATGCCGCGCTCATCCGCGCCGGTCAGGTCAAATTTGCTGATGGCGATATTGATCCCATCCATTTTCATCGCCCGGTTAAAGCCAAGCTGCTCCGCAGTGGCGGTCAGCCTTTCTGCGCCGAGCTGAAGGGCGATCTGCGCAAAGGCAACGTTGCAGGATTGATTCAGCGCCTGTTCAAAGGTGATGGTGCCGTGGCCATTCTCCTCGTTGCAGTAGATCACGCCGCCGTTCGTCTGCATTTTGCCGGTGCAGGTGAATTTTTGGGTAAAAATATCCGGGATATTATCAATGGCGCTGATGGCTGTGACGGTTTTAAAGGTGGAGCCGGGCGTATATACGCCGGAAAGGAAACGGTTGAGGTAAATGCCGTCGTATTTCCCGGTGGTGTCGGTGTCAATATCGGTCGGCTTGCGCTCCGGGTCATAGGTCGGGGAGGAGACCATGCAGACAATCTCGCCGGTTTTGTAGTTATAAACACCCACTGTTCCCTTGCGGTTTCCGAGCGCATCCAGCGCTGTGGCGCAGACCTCTGCGTTGAGTGTAAGCGTAATATTGTTGCCCTCCCCATCCTCTTTCAGGCGGTGGACGCCCTCAATGAGGTTATAGCCTGTCAGCTCCGAGCGAAAAATGGTGTGAATGCCTGTGGAAATATAGCCGGTCGTATCGCCGACCATGTGCAGCGTGGCCTTGCGTATGCGGCGGCTATCATTAAAAACGCGCTCACCGTCCACCGTTTGGGCGAGCACCTCGCCCTTTGTATCGTAAATTGTGCCGGCAGCCGTCAAACTGCCGCCGGGGAAGAGGTGTTGATTAAAGCGCTTGAGCGCCCAGGTTTCGCCATTCAGGACGAAGCTGACAACCAAAATCACGATGCCGGCGAGGAACGCAGCGATCAGGGCGTAAACCGCCAGCGCCCGTTTGGAAGTAATCCGCATGCCAATCTCCCATCCTTTCTGTAAACGCGAAGGAGCAGAAGCCGATTAGGCAACCTGCTCCAACGCCCTGTTAATTTTTGGATAAGTGCGCACGTCAGCCGCCTTAATAAAGGCAAACAGCCCCCACACGCAGATCATGCTGGAACCGCCGCGGCTGATGAAAGGCAGCGTGACGCCTGTGAGAGGCAGAAGATCTGTAATGCCGAATACATTCAACGCAATCTGGAACAGCATCATACCCGCTGCGGCACAGGCGGCGATCGCATAGAAGGAGGAACGGCAGGCCGGCGCACACTGCACCGCATAGATGGTTACGCCTGCAAAGCACAGCAGCACGATGATGCCGAGCAGGAGCCCCCATTCCTCACACAGAACGCCGAAGACCAAGTCCGTCGTCGCGGCATACACATCCTTGAGCTTGCCGGCGCCAATCCCAACGCCGAACAGCCCGCCGCTTGCCATATAAACGAGCACGCGCGTTTGCTGGAAGCCCTTGCCGTCGCTATATTCCCACACATGCCGGTAGGCCTCAAAGCGCTGCGCTACATAGTCGCCCTTCAAGATGACAATTGCAATGGCGCCGGTCAGTGCGACCAGGCAGACGGCGATCAGGGTACGGATATCCCCAGAGCGCATAAACGCCATCATCAGGAAGGTCACAAAGAAAATCAACGCCGCGCCGAGATCATACATTAAAAACAGGAAGCCGACGCAGGCAAAGGAAAACAGGATGTATTTCGTCAGGCTCCGTGTCGATTGCAGTTTATCCAGCGTGGCTGCGCCGACAAAGATAAACGCGAGCTTGACAAATTCGGAGGGCTGGATGGACACAAAGCCGAGATCCAGCCAGTTCAGCGCGCCGTTGGTCGCTTTGGCGAGCGCAAGATTGACCGCCAGCAGCAAAAGCGCGGCGCACGCCATAGGCACGCGCATTTTATCCACGCGGCTGATATCGCCCATAAACCATACCATGCCGATAAAAACGGCAAGGCCCAGCAAAATGGAGATGAATTGCTTCATCACCAGGTTTGGGTAAACACTTGCACAGATCACCAGCCCAATTCCGGAGAGGAAAAAAGCAATCAGCTCCAGTTCAAAGCTGCATTTTTTGAAAATGCTCCGAAATATAATCATATAAATCCATTCAACTGCAATAAAAACCCCAAAAATGGAGACAAGCTCAATGTTCAGGCTGCCATCCGCTTCAACAATCGTCTGGATAGCGGACCACACCTGAAAAATGGTGATCAGCAGCAGCACGATAAACCAGTGCATCGGCTTATCCGGCCGCTTATGATGGATACGCGGCGC
>USBP01000130.1 GCA_900552985.1 uncultured Oscillospiraceae bacterium | reverse complement strand
AGCAGCCGAAGCGGGCGAATTTATCCAGCTGTCGTTCGATTTCGAGCAGACGGTTGTATTTGCAGACGCGGTCCGTCCGCGCGGGCGCGCCCGTTTTAATCTGCCCGGCGTTGAGCGCCACTGCGATATCTGCGATTGAGGTATCCTCGGTTTCGCCGCTTCGGTGGGAGAGAATTGTTCCATAGCCATGCGCCTTGGCGAGCCGGACGGCCTCCATCGTTTCGCTGAGCGTGCCGATCTGATTTGGTTTAATCAGGATTGCGTTTGCACAGCCGCGCGCAATCCCGTCCTTCAGCCGTCCGGGGTTTGTCACAAACAGGTCGTCGCCGACAATCTGTATACGCTGTCCCAGTTGGCGCGTGATCTGTGCAAAGCCGTCGTAGTCTTCCTCCGCCAGAGGGTCCTCGATGGACTGAATCGGATATTCCTGCGCCAGCTGCTCAAAGTGGGCGATCAGCTCCTTTGCCGTCAGCTTCTGCCCGCTTTTGGGCAGCCGGTAACCGTCCTCGGTTTTCCATTCGCTGGAGGCGGCGTCCAGCGCGATGCGGATATCGTTTCCTGGGCGGTAGCCGGCCCGCTCCACGGCTTCCAGCAGTAGCTCAAGCGCTTGCCGGTCGCTCTCCAGATCAGGCGCGTAGCCGCCCTCGTCGCCCACCGTGGTAGACAGGCCCCGCGCCTTTAGCGTTTTGCCGAGCTGTGCATAGGTTTCAACCGCCATACGCATCGCGTGGGAAAAGCATTGCGCGCCCACAGGGAAAATCATGAATTCCTGAATATCCATGTTGTTGCTCGCGTGTGCGCCGCCATTGAGGATATTCAGCATCGGCACAGGGAGCGTTACTGCGTTGATGCCTCCCAGATAGCGGTAAAAGGGCATTCCACAAAATCTGGCGGCCGCCTTGGCGCAGGCGAGGGAGACCGCGAGAATCGCGTTTGCGCCCAGGCGGGATTTGTTTTCCGTGCCGTCCAGTGCGCACATCGCCATATCAATTGCCTGCTGGTTGGTGACCAGCATATCATTGAGCGCGCCGCTGATGTGGGCATTGATGTTATCCACCGCCTTCTGCACGCCCTTGCCTCCATATGCATCGCCGCCGTCCCGGAGCTCGCACGCCTCATATATGCCTGTTGACGCGCCTGAAGGGACGCTTGCGCAGGCCTGTGTGCCGTCCCGCAGGGTGACGCAGGCCTCCACCGTGGGATTGCCGCGCGAATCAAAAATCTGCCTGCCCATTACAGAGGTAATTCTTTCATTGTTCATTCTGGTTCCGCCTTTCTGGCTCAATGCCAAGAGGATTGATCTGCCTTTTTTAGGATAACCGGATTTTTTACAAAATGATCGCTGCAAAATAATTCATAGGCAATTGACAAATCAAAATGGTTTGATATAATGATTTGCAGGCAATTTGCATAAAATAAAGGAGGAGGGAATTGCTATGCCAACCGGGATTTTAATCCCCAAGCTTGTCACCACAGTTCTTTTGCTGATCTCGAATGTTATCACCATGTTCCTGCCCAATTTTGTTCAGTTGGATGAGAGCAGGTTTTACCGCGACATGGAGAGCCTGTCAATCTTTGAAAACACGCTTGAGGATCCCATCCCGCAGACAGAGATTTCCAAGCTGGTGGAAGCGCATTTCCGCGCGCCTCTGCCGGAGGGCAAAACGGAAAAGAAAGCGCTCATCATGGGCTGGGATGGCGCCCGTTGCGACGGCCTTGCCAATCTTGACCCTGAGAATGCGTACAGCGGCGTTTATAAGCTGCTTAACGATGGCGGCAAGGCTTATATCGGCTATTGCGGCGGCGTGCCGTATCCGGCTGTCAACACGCAGGCGACCAGCACCGCGCCAGGCTGGGCTTCTATCCTGACAGGGGAGTGGGCGGACGTTCACGGCATCACGGATAACGGCATTATTAAAAGCCTCGACACGCTGACGATTCAGACGCGCCTGGCGCAGGAGGGCCTGGTGGATAAGGCGACCTTCTATACGCTTTGGAGCGGCCATTTCAACGAAACGGACGGCACCTATGCCGCTGAAATCCAGTATTGCAGGGAGAACAATTTTCCGGTGGAGTTTGAATTGCTGGAGGATGACGGCGTCGATTTCCATATCCAGCAGCGCACGCGGCAGGAGATTCTGGATCCCGACGGGGCTGACCTGATCTTTTCCATTTTTGAAGTGGGCGACCACACAGGCCACAACTACAAGTTCGGGAACTATAATCCGTTCTACCGCGCTGCAATCCAGATTGACGACCTGCATCTCTATGGCCTGCTCAAGGCTGTAGAGGCGAGAGACACGTATGACACCGAGGATTGGCTGATCATCGTCACCAACGATCACGGCGGCGTTGATTATGGCCATGGCGGCCCGACGATTATGGAGCGCACAACCTTTATTTTAACCAATCAGGAAATAGAAATGTAGTTAGCGTAAACTAACTGAAAAGCTTCATTCAGGCCCCTGGAGGCAACGCCTCCAGGGGCCTTTTTGCCGCTGGTATCAAAACGCCGGTTTATGCGCCGAACGCAGTCCTGTAAACGCCAAGCACCAATTCCTTTGTACAGGGGCGCGGGTTCCCGCCCGTGCAGACATCCGCCATTGCGGCGTCAGCCAGGGCGTCGAGATCCTCCTCTTTCACGCCGATTTCCCGCAGAGTCTGCGGAATGCCAACGTCAATGGAGAGTTGGCGCACGGCCTCAATCGCAGCCTTGCGGTATTCCTCCTGCGACATTTCGTCCACGCCTGCAACTCCCATCATCCGGGCGATCTCACGGAATTTTTCACCGGTATATTCCGCATTGAATTCCATGACATAGGGCAGCAGCACTGCATTGGCCACGCCGTGCGGCGTATCGTAAAACGCGCTCAGGGGATGTGCCATGCCGTGCACAACGCCAAGGCCCACATTGGAGAATGCCATGCCCGTCACATACTGGCCAAGCGCCATATCGCGGCGGCCCTCCGGATCATTGGCAACTGCCTTGCGCAGGGAGCGGGCAATCAGCTCAATCGCCTTGAGGTTGAGCGTATCGGCAAGCTCCCACGCTCCCAGCGTCGTATAGCCCTCAATTGCGTGCGTCAGTGCATCCATACCGGTGGAGGCAGTCAGCCCCTTGGGCATGCTGCTCATCATCTCCGGATCGACAACAGCTACAACCGGAATATCATGCGGATCGACGCAGACGAACTTGCGGCGTTTCTCTTCATCTGTAATCACATAGTTGATCGTGGTTTCTGCGGCCGTGCCCGCTGTGGTTGCAACGGCAATTACCGGCACGCTCTTGTGCTTCGTCGGGGCCGTGCCCTCAAGAGAGACAACGTCGGCAAACTCCGGGTTATTGATAATGATGCCGATTCCTTTTGCGGTATCCTGCGGGGAACCGCCTCCGATGGCAATCATATAGTCTGCATCGGCCTGTTTGAAAGCCTCTACACCCGCCTGTACGACGGCGACGCTCGGGTTTGCTTTTACCTTGTCAAAAATTTCATAGGCAAAATGATTTTCTTCCAGCAGGTCGGTCACCTTTTTTACCACGCCGAAGCGGACGAGATCCGCGTCCGTCACAATCAATGCTTTCTGAAATCCGCGTGCCTTGACTTCTGTCACGATCTCCTGAATCGCGCCCGCGCCGTGGTAGCTTGTTTCATTGAGGATAAAACGATAGGCCATGATGCAAAACTCCTTTGCTATAAAATTGTCAGGCGAAGGGCGGGGCCCTTTGCCGGCGGAGGAAGAAAAAACCTCTCATAAAAATTATAGCCTTGGGCAGAGGAACAGTCAAGAAGAGCTTGTGAAAAAAATAACCAGAGGGCCGCCTGGCTGCGGTTTTTCCTGCCGTTTTGTCATAATTGGACAAAACCAGACCCCAAAACCGGCCAGAATTTTTTTCGCCAAGTTTTCAAGCTTCCCTATGCAAAGATACAAAAATAAGGTACAATAGAAGGCGGAAGGCGACGGATTTTTCGTGTGTAAAAAATAGGAGGGTGTAGCATGCCGGATAATCTGGACGAATTTAGTACCATCCCTTTTGGCAAGCTGGGGATTATTGCCCTGCCAGGCTGTGAGGAGATCGGCCGTAAAATTGACCGCTATATTGTGGAATGGCGTGAGAAGCGGGAGAGCGAGCATAAAACGACCATTGCGTTCGCCGGTTATCAGAAGCCGACCTATTTGATGAAGGTCAACTTCCCGCGCTTTGGCACCGGTGAGGCCAAGGCGTCCATTTCCCAATCTGTGCGGGGCTACGATATCTTTATTGTGGCCGATATGTTCAACTATGGCGTAACCTACAAGATGTATGGGCAGACCGTCCCGATGAGCCCGGACGAACACTACGCAAACCTCAAGCGTGTCATTGCCGCTATCGGCGGCAAGGCGCACCGCATCACCATCATCATGCCGATGCTGTATGAGGGCCGCCAGCATAAGCGCTCCGCCCGCGAATCTCTCGATTGCGCGCTGGCTCTGCAGGAGCTGTGCCAGATGATGGGCGTTGATAATATCATCACCTTTGACGCGCACGACCCGCGCGTGCAGAACGCCATCCCGCTCAAGGGGTTTGAAAACGTTCAACCGGCCTATCAGATGATCAAGGCGCTGGTCAACCATGTGGATAACCTGAAGATCGACCGTGACCATCTGATGATTATTTCGCCGGATGAAGGCGGTATGTCCCGATGCATTTATTATGCAACGGTTTTGGGGCTCGATCTTGGTATGTTTTACAAGCGGCGCGACTTTTCCCGGATTGTCGATGGGCGAAATCCCATTCTGGCGCATGAATTCCTGGGAGATAATGTGGAGGGCAAGGATGTTATTATCGTTGACGATATGATCTCCTCCGGCGAATCGATGATCGAGGTGGCCAGAAAGCTTAAGGATCTGAAGGCAAACCGTATTTTTATCTGCACGGCATTCGGCCTGTTCTGCAATGGGCTGGAGGTGTTTGACGAGGCATATCAGAGGGGGCTGTTCGACCGTGTGTTTACCACGAACCTGGTCTACCGCACGCCTGAGCTGTTGCAGCGCGCGTGGTATACAGAGGTCGATATGTCGAAATACATCGCTTATATTATTGATACGCTCAACCATGATTTATCGATCAGCAAGCTGCTCAATCCCTCTGACCGGATTTACAATTTCCTGAAAAAACGCGGTTACCAAATCCACGAGGCGAACAACATCAAGCCATAATGAGAAGCCGCACATAACCGTTACATAGCATCAGTATACAAGGGTACCCATCGGTTTTCAGCGCTGTGGCCACGCCCCT
>USBP01000129.1 GCA_900552985.1 uncultured Oscillospiraceae bacterium | reverse complement strand
CCCCCGCGGCCTGAGCGGGAAAACAAATCAGGTTGTTTGTGGCGCGGCCATGAGATTTTATTTTAATTTTTAATGAGTGCCTGGTTTCGCTATACGTGACCTCATTCTCTTGTCAGCTGACAACATCCAATATCAAACTTGCTTTTTCCCCCTGCCCATGCTATGATAAACAAATGTCCGCATTGGCCTGCCTGGCGGCGCCGTTTTCTCTATTCCAGGTCGGCATCAAACACTGATTTCCCAAAAGGAGTTTTTTATGATTACTGCCTCGAATGTCAGCCTGCAATATGGCGGCCGCGTGCTCTTTGAGCGGGCGAACGTCACCTTTTCCGCCGGCAACTGCTACGGTGTGATTGGCGCGAACGGCGCGGGCAAATCCACTTTTCTGAAAATCCTCTCCGGCGAGCTGGAGCCAAACAAGGGCGAGGTCCTCATCACGCCCGGCGAGCGGCTCTCTGTGCTCAAGCAGGATCACTATGCTTATGATGAATACGATGTGATCCGCACCGTTCTCATGGGCAACCCACGGCTCGTGGAGATTATAGATCAAAAGGAGGCGCTCTACGCCAAAGAGGATTTTACGGAGGAAGACGGACTGCTCGTCAGCGAGCTGGAGGCGGAATTCGCCGAGATGGACGGCTGGTCGGCGGAGAGCGACGCGGAGATTCTCTTAAACGCCCTGGGCATTGAAAACGAAAAGCATACCGCCCAGATGCGTGCGCTCGACGGCGACGATAAGGTGAAGGTGCTGCTTGCGCAGGCGCTCTTCGGCAACCCGGATATCCTGCTGCTCGACGAGCCCACCAACCACCTCGACCTCGCCGCCATCCAATGGCTGGAGGATTTTCTGCTCGATTTTGAAAACACGGTGATCGTCGTTTCCCACGACCGGCACTTTCTCAACAAGGTCTGCACGCACATTGTGGATATCGACTACGGCAAGCTGGAGCTGTATGTTGGCAACTATGATTTCTGGTATGAATACACGCAGCTTGCCCAGCGGCAGCTGCGTGAACAGAATAAAAAGGCGGAGGCAAAAAAGAAGGAGCTACAGGAATTCATTGCACGCTTCAGCGCGAACGCCTCCAAATCCAAGCAGGCCACCAGCCGCAAAAAGCTGCTGGAAAGCCTGGATATTGAATCCATGCCCGTCTCCTCCCGCCGCTACCCGTTTGTAGCCTTCAAGCCGGACCGGGAGGCAGGCAATGATATGCTCACGGTGGAAAACCTCACCAAAACCATCGGGGGCCGCAAGGTGCTCGACCACGTGAGCTTTACCATCCGCCCGAATGAAAAGGTCGCCTTCATCGGCTCGGATACGCTGGCCAAGACAACGCTCTTTCAAATCCTCACCGGGGAGCTTGAGCCGGATGAGGGCAGCTTCAAATGGGGCGTGACCACTTCTCGCGCCTACTTCCCAAGCGATAACGCCGCATTTTTTGACGGCTGCGAGCTTTCGCTCATCGATTGGCTGCGGCAATTCTCCCGCGAGCAGCTGGAGACGGATATCCGCGGCTGGCTCGGCCGGATGCTCTTCTCCGGCGAGGAGGCAACAAAAAAGGCGAAGGTGCTCTCCGGCGGCGAGCGCGTGCGCTGCATGCTGTGCAAGATGATGGTCTCCGGCGCAAACGTGCTGATTCTCGACGAACCCACCAACCACCTCGACCTTGAGAGCATCACAGCGCTGAATAACGGGCTGATCAGCTTCCCCGGCACGCTGCTCTTTACGTCGCACGACCATCAGTTCGTGCAGACGATTGCGGACCGGATCATCGAAATCCTGCCCGACCGCGTCATCGACCGCAAGGAGACCTACGATGAATACCTCGCCTCCCTGGCAGAGGAGGATTTGAAAAAGCTGCGGTGAAAAACATGGCAGCAGCTGCTATTCCCCAGATATACAAAACGCGCCCCGGGCGCTCCCTCACGAGGAGCGCCCGAGGCGTTTCTCCTATTACAACGGCGCTATTGATCTGGTTTGTCCTTTTTCAAGGCCCCAATCACGGCGAGCAGCAGGCCAATGCTGGTAAAGATAAGGCCAAGCGCGATATAAAACGGCCATCCATACGGGAAAGCCGTACATCCTGCCCCCGCAATCACAAAAATTCCTCCTAACACCATCAGCTTCATGATATGCATCTCCTTAAATCATCATATTCAGAATTTGTGTTAAGCTTGCTTATTCATTTCTTCTATTTTATCCTGACTATTATGATGTTCTATTTCTTCCTTCTTGCATGCCCCGATCACGGCGAGCAGCAGGCCCAGGCAGGTAAAGATAAGCCCAGTTACAAGAAAAAAAGGCGCTATTGCAAAAGATAAACATCCTGCCCCCGCAATTGTAAAAGCAATGCCCAATAAAAGCAGTTTCATAGGTATTTCCTCCCTTATCCGTCTGTAATCGCCCAAAATTCAACTGGCGCATCTATCGCTTTGTCATATGCGCTGCTCCAACTAATCGATATGGAGCCGCTCGCCCCTGTTCCGGAAAAGCCCAGTGAACCGCTCGGGAAAAATGCAATATATTTATGGAAATAGCTTCCCACCGCTGATTCGCTCGAATTCTCTGTGGTGCGTTTTCTCAAAATGACGCTGAGAAGGCCTTGATGCTCAACAATATTATACAGCAGCCCATCGTTCCCAAGAAACGCACCGCGAATATTAATATCTGAGCCGATTCCTTTATTGGGGTCATAATCCGTACAATTTTTCCCGGTTTCCATGATACGAACTTCGCCGGAATGAATTGCTGCATAACCCCAATCATAAGTATCTGATAGAGCCGTGAAATTACCGCTCCAAGACATTGCCGCCTTATCAGTTAAGACATTCAACGGGGAATAATGCCAAGTCCAACCGTACAACAACCATTTTTGTGACACATAATCGCTGCTATAAGCATATTGAACACAGGCCAATTCAGCTTCCCAATTCGTAAGCGACTGCACCGCCGCCTCCAACGGCTCTTCCTTCAAGCTCCGAATTTTTTCGCGATTCGCTGCCAAATAGGCTTTCGCCGCCTCTCGGTTTGCAACCCGTACCGCCTGCTCCGGCTGCACGCCTGCGGCGAGAGGAGTGGGCTGTTTTCGCTCCGCCTCTTTAGAGCGCAGCACATTTGCGAGCTCTTCCCCGTCATTCAGCAGCTCTTGCAGCTGCGCCCTGCTTGCCCGCTCCATCACCACCTGCCCATTTTTAAGCGTGTAAGCAACCTGATAATGGTCTGTAAAAATACCATATGTCCGATCCCCTACCGCCACTTCCAATTCTCCAAAATAAATCTGCCTTTTCACATCAAAGGGAAGCCTGCGGATCATCATCTCCATCATGCCCTTCTCCTGTAAAAAGGCATCCAATTCTTCCTCCGTGATCGTGCTGTAGGCAAATCCCTGCATAAAAACAGCGCAGTAAACCAGCACGAGCAGTGCAGCAACGGCTATTTTCATCCATCTTTTCATAGCGGATCTCCCTTCTCACATCAAACGATCTTCCATTTTTTCAACAAAAATTTCCTCCTTCCATTTTGATTATAGGATTTATCAATTGGCATGTCAACAAGTATGGTAGATAATTTATTTAAATCCATCCCTATTTTTTATAATTATCTATACTTTATTGATGTTACTAAAATTCCTGATTCAGTAAAAAACCCCTTCTGCCCGAAGGCCGAAGGGGTTGCTGGATCGTGAGAGACAGCTTATTCAATTCCGAAATACCGCACCGCATTGTAGTAGGAGATATCCTTCACGATCTGTGTGAGGGCGTCCATCTCCGCCGGGTACCAGCCCGCCTCCACCATATCGCCCAGCAGGCCGCAGAGGATGCGGCGGAAATACTCATGCCGCGGGTAAGAGAGGAAGGAGCGGGAATCCGTCACCATGCCGACAAACCGGCCCAGCACGCCAGTGTTGGCCAGCGTGCGCATCTGCTCACGCATGCCGTCAATATGATCGTTGAACCACCAGGCGGAGCCGAACTGGAGCTTACCCGGCGCATCGCTATTCTGGAAGTTGCCGAGCATGGTGCTCAGCACATAATTATCCTTCGGGTTAAGGGCAAAAAGAACCGTTCTGGGGAGATTCCCCTCCGCATCAAGGCTGTCGAGCAGGCGGGAGAGGTTGTAAGCCGCCATATCGTCCGCGCAGGAGTCGAAGCCCGTATCCGGGCCGAGCGCGCGGAACATGCGGGTGTTGTTGTTGCGCATCGGGCCGATGTGCAGCTCCATGCCCCAGCCGAGGCGGGCATATTCACGCGCAAGCGCCTGCAGCAGCGCCGTGCGGTAGGCATCCATCTCCCATTGGGTGAGCGGCTCACCCGCAACGCCCTTCTCAAAAATCTCCTCCAGCTGGAGCTGCGTTGCGTCCGCATAGGGCACGCGGCCAAATGCATGGTCGCTCGCGCGGCAGCCGAGGGAATCAAAAAACGCAATCCGCTTTTTCAGCACATCGCACAGGGCGGCAAAGGATGAAACACCCTCGCCCGCCGTTTTCTCCAGCGCGGCGATCCATTCCGGGAAGCCGGGCTGCTCAATCCCGAGCGCCTTATCCGGGCGGAAGGCAGGCAGCACACGGCAATGGAAGCTCTCCTCCGCCTGCAGGAGCTGATGGTATTCCAGCGTGTCGGCAGGGTCATCCGTCGTGCAAAGCACGGCCACATTGGATTTTTCAATCAGCCGGCGGGGGGTGAAGCCGCCCGCGTGGATTTTTTCGTTCGCATGGGCCCAGATCGCATCCGCAGTGCGCTCACTGAGGATCTCGTTGATGCCAAAATAGCGCCGCAGCTCTAGGTGCGACCAGTGATAGAGCGGGTTGCCGATACATGCAGGCATGATGGAGGCATAGGCTTTGAATTTTTCATACCCGCTCGCATCGCCCGTGATGTACCGCTCCTCAATGCCATAGGAGCGCATGGCGCGCCATTTATAATGGTCGCCGCCGAGCCAGAGGGCAGCAATATCCTCAGGCTCCTGATCCTCATAAATCTCCTTTGGCGAGAGGTGGCAGTGCCAGTCAAAGATCGGCGTATCCTGTGCGCCCTCGCGGAAAAGGATGCGCGCTGTTTCCGTATCCAACAAAAAATCCTCGCCCATAAATTCCTTCATTCTAGTCACCCTTTCTGAAAATGGCCGGGGGCTCAGCCGCTTACGGCCGCACGCCGCCCAGGCGGCAGATTCCAGCTAATCTCTGCTTTGCATGCGTGCACAGAGGTCTATTGATGCTTATTGTACCATACTTCCCGCTCAAGGGAAGTGCCTTTTGCCAAATTCGATGCAAAGTTGGAGTAGATTTGCAGGGAACAGGCCTGACCGTTCCGGCCATCAATCCCGTACTCACCCTGCCT
>USBP01000128.1 GCA_900552985.1 uncultured Oscillospiraceae bacterium | reverse complement strand
GCCCAGGCGGCAACAGCGGTTTTCAGCGCCATGGCCGCGCCACAAGCAAGCTTACAGTGGTTTGCAAATAAACATTCGGAAGGCTGCGTCTTGCAACGCGCCCACGCCCCCTATTTTTGCGGGAAACGCACCTCAAAGATACTACCCTTGCCCAACTCGCTTTTTACGCTGACAGTAGCGCCGTGTGCGTGTGCGATCCATTGCACCATGGAAAGCCCCAGCCCGGCGCTCCCGTTTTGCCCGGCGCTGCGCGAGGGGTCGACACGATAGAACCGGTCAAAAATGCGATCCAGATGTTCAGGTGCGATTCCGATGCCGTCATCCTCCACTGAAAGCAAAATTTCACCCGGTTCCCGCGCCAGCCGGATCACAACCTCCCCCTGCTTCTTTCCGTAGGCGACTGCGTTGGAGACAAGGTTCATGAGCATACGGGTCAGCAGCGTCTGATCGCCTGTGAGCACAATATCCGGCTCCAACGCGCACCGGATGACGATGCCGCGTGCCCGGGCCTGCCCCTCCAGCTCTTCTGCCACGGCCTCACACAGCGTAGTCAGATCGACACGTTCCATCTCCAGATGCAGCGTGTGGTTATCCGCGCGCGTCAGCTCCAGCAGCTGTGCGACAAGCGCGGACATTTTTTTGCCCTGCGCCTGAATGGAGCGCATTGCGTGCAGCATTTCCTCCGAGTCGTTCTGGCTGAGCGCATAATCCGCTTCCGAAAGGATCACGGCGATTGGGGTGCGCAGCTCGTGGGAGGCGTCGGAGGTAAATTGCTTTTCCCGTTCAAAGGAATCCTCCAGCCGGTCGAGCATCGCGTTAAACGATTGCGCGAGGCGGGCAATCTCATCCTTGCCATTGTCCGGCAGGCGGGCGGAAAGGGTGCCGCTGCTGATGCGGTTCGCCGCCTGCGTGATGTGCTCCACCGGACGGAAAGCGCGCTTGGTAATCAGATATCCGCCCAAAGCGGAAAGCAGCAGCACCAGCGGGAAACATACCGCTGATATGACGGTGACAAAATTGATGACGGAGTCGCTGGTGCTCAGCGAGTAGATCCCCCGGGCCCACACACCGGTTTCCCCATAGCCGACATACATATCATATACCTGCCATTGCCGGCCCCCGCCCTCTACATTCTGGTGGGTATCTGCAATCAGCGGCGTTTCCACAGGAAAGCCTGCCCAGCAGCAGCGTCCCGGCCGGGCCGTAAAGCACGAGCGTGATCCCGTCATGGTAGAGGTCAATCCGGCTGTCAATCTCCAGCTGCCCGCTGCGGAAATCAATGTCGTCAAACGCGCCTTTGACCGCCTGCTCCAAATTGGCCTTGGAGGAATAAACAAGCCGAAGGTCGAGCGCGAGAAAGACAAAGCCCAGCACGAGGGAAAGAATCACAGCGAGAATCGCTGTGTAAAACAGTGTGACGCGCAGTTTGATGGACAGACGACGTTTCATGCAATGCCTCCTTTTTCGTGCTATTCAGCCCGGAGTACATACCCCATGCCGCGTACGGTATGGATCAGCTTTGGCTCGTGGTTTGCATCAATTTTTTTTCGCACGTATCGGATATAGACATCCACCACATTGCTGCCGCCCTCAAAATCGTAGCTCCACACATGCTGTTCAATTTGATCGCGCGTAAGCACAGCCCCCTGGTTGCGCAGCAGATATTCCAGCACGGCGTATTCCTTTTGAGAAAGCGGGATTTCCTGCCCGCCGCGGGTGACGCGCCGGGTGTTGAGATCCATCGTCAGATCGGCTGCTGTCAACAGGCCGGACGCAGTATCCTGCGCAGTGCGGCGCAGCAGTACCCGGATGCGTGCCGACAGCTCTTCAAAGGAAAAGGGCTTCACCAGATAATCGTCCGCCCCGGTGTCAAGGCCTGCCACACGGTCCGCAATGGTGTCGCGTGCGGTGAGCAGGAGCACGGGCGTGTGATTGCCCTGGGCGCGCATCTGCCGGAGGATGGACAGACCGTCGCGCCCCGGCAGCATAATGTCCAGAATGATGGCGTCGTAATCCGTCATCTCAATGAAATCGAGCGCCTCCTCGCCATCCATGCAGGCGTCCACCCCATAGCCCTCCGCTTTCAGCCGTTTGGCCGTCACCTGCAGGAGCGCGGGCTCATCTTCTACATATAATAACCGCATATGGTTGCCCCTTTCCATTGAAATGAAGTGGCCGACTTGCAGCCGTAGCGTGTGGGATGCTGCTATGCATAGATTATAGCATGAAAACCGGCGGAAGATAAAAAAATAAAATATTTTCAATCAATTGTGTTTTTTAATCTTCCTCTCATTTTCGGCGGATATAATAAAGCCACGATAGGAGATGACGGGACGCCGCTCTCCATCAGAACAAATCAAAACCTGAAAAAGGAACCAGAATGAAGGAGGCATTTCCTATGAAGAAGAGCAGAAAAATTTTAGTAGCGGCTGGCGCGGCAGCGCTCGTCCTGGCGGTTGGCGCCGCATCCGTGTTCGGCGTTTCCGCCCATTCCAGAAACGAGGCGAGAGAAACAGCGCTGAAGTATCTCCCCGCCGACGCCCAGCTCATCGCACAGGAGCGGGATGACGACAGCTATGAGTTCAAATTCCACAGTGCGGAGCAGGCGGAAAAGTACGAGCTTGAGGTTGGCCGGCAGACCAAGGAACTGACAGAGTGGAAGAGCCAGGCGGACAATTCCGCAGGCGCAAAATCCGTGAAGCTGACGCAGCAGCAGGCGGAGCAGATTGTGACCGGTGAGATCGAGGGCGCCAGCATTACGAAAACCCAGCTGGTGGAGGATGACGGCCTACAGGTCTATGAGGTTTCCTTCCAGAGCGATCAATGCCGTGGCAGCTATGATATCCATCCCGAGAGCGGCCTGATCCTGGAGCGTGAAATCAAAATTGGCGCGCCGATCGTTGTGCCGCTGACAAACGCGCCGGCTGCGGAAGCGTCCAATCCGTCTGGCAGCGGGGCTGATCAGCAGGAGCAGGCATCCGGATTCATCGGTTTTGATGAGGCGAAGGAGATTGCGCTTGCCAAGGTGCCCGGCGCAGTGATTACGGATATCGATTTGGATCGTGAGAAGGACGCTTATGTCTACGAGTTTGAGCTGTATAAGGATGGCTATGAGTATGACCTCGTCCTCAACGCGCAGGACGGTTCTCAACTCTCCCTGAAAAAGGAGAAGGATGACGACTGGAATTGGCAGTACCATGGCGACCGCACGCCTGTAACGCAGGCAACGACGCAGGCAGCGCAGTCCGGCGGCTCCAATCAGAAGCCGGCAGGGAACGATTCCCAAAATACGCAGCAGACACAGGCAAACAATAAAACCTATATTGGCCTTGCCAAAGCCAAGGAAATCGTTTTGCAGAAGGCCCCCGGTGCGACGATTTATAAGATCGAGCTGGAGCGCGACGACGGCCGCATTTCCTATGAGGGCGAAGCGCGCAAGGGTAACGTGGAATACGAATTCGATATTGATGCCTACACAGGTACGATTCTCTCTTGGGAGGTTGAGCAGAAGGGCGCCTCCACCGCTGCACAGGGCTCAGCCGTGATCGGCTTGGAAAAGGCGAAAGCTATCGTGCTCAATAAGCTGCCAGGCGGTAAAATTGTTGAAATCGAATTGGATTATGACGACGGCAGGAAGATCTATGAGGGTGAAGCACAAAAGGACAATATGGAATACGATTTTGAGATTGACGCCGGCACCGGCACGGTATTGAAATGGGAAGAAGAGCGCATCGACTGGGACTAAAAGGAGCAGCCGAATCGCCGCCGGGAACCAGGTGTAATCAGGAATGAAAATGCGCGCCGCAGAGCAGACGGGGTACTGGCCCGTTGCGGCGCGGTGTTTTTCTGATCCCGCCCGGCTTCCGATAGGGGAAGGGATGTGTTATGATTCCCATGGACTTTTTGCAGAATATCTCATATAATAGGAAAAACAGCTGTCAACATGAGTTGACGGTGAGGCCTGCGTTACGGCGCCTGACCGTTCAGGCGCTTTCAGGGCGTGCGTCTCTGTCATGTCTATAGAAAGAAAGGATGGATGAAAAATGAAAAGAGTGTGGAAGCCGGTTGCTGTGTTTATGACGTTGATCCTGATGATAGCAGCATTGACAGCCTGCGGCGCCCCGGAGAAAAAGCTTCTGGGCAAATGGATGGATTCCGCCAATATGAGCGGATACGAATTCCAGGAAGAGGGGATTGTCGAGCTGACCTATGCGAATTTCACAGTGCCGATTGTCAACATTCCCTTTACCGGCACAGTGAAGGGTACCTATACGGTCGGGGAGGAGGATACGCTGACCATCTCCTATTCCATCTACAGCCACACCATCACCAAGACCTATACGTATTCCATTGAGGACAGTTCCCTGACCTTGGTGGAGCAGGGCACTGGCGAGACCTCCGTCTATATCCGGCAGGCGGATACTACAGAATAATTGGTCATAAGGGCGCCGTGACTGTAGCGGCGTAGTTTGCCGGGCATCAGATGAATATGCTGCGCAGCGCGCCGTGAAGGGGGTTTTCCTTTCTCGACGCGCTGATTTTTCTAATATATAGTTTTTATGGTAATTGATGATAAAACGCTTGAAAGCGCTTGAAAGCGCCCTGAAAACTCTGTATAATAAACGCGGGCCAAGCGCCGGTATCGCAGGCGCGATGGATTGCATCAGTGACTAACACAGGGGTTCGCCGGCGGCTTGTTTTTCATTTTCTGCCGGTGTTTTTTGCTTATTTACTTTATTTTTTCAAACAACTGCGGTTAATTGCGCCGCAATAAAGGAGGCAATCAGTTTGAGTTGTTGCTGTGAACATAGCGCCCAGAGCGATCTGACCCTGCTGGACGGCGTGCTGGAGGAATATGCGCGCGTGCCCGGCAGCCTGATTACGATCCTGCAAAAGGCGCAGGAGATTTATGGCTATCTGCCCCAGGATGTGCTGCGCCATATTGCGGCGCGCACAGGCGTGAAACCCGCAAAGGTGTTTGGCGTGGCGACGTTTTATGCGCAGTTTCGCTTTCAGCCGGTTGGGAAATATCTCATCCTGCTCTGCCAGGGCACGGCATGCCATGTCAATGGCTCGCAAATGATTGAGCAGGCCATTGAAGAGGAGCTCGGTATCCACGACGGTGAAACAACGCGGGACGGCCTGTTTACCCTTAAGGACGTCGCCTGCCTGGGCTGCTGCAGCCTGTCGCCTGTGATGATGATAAACGATGAAACCTACGGCACGCTGACGCCGGAGAAGACAAAGCAGATCCTGCGTGAGCTGAAAGCGCGCGCAAAGGAGGAAGAAGCATGAAAATTGTAGTCGGGCAGGGCAGCTGCGGGATCGCGGCGGGCGCG
>USBP01000127.1 GCA_900552985.1 uncultured Oscillospiraceae bacterium | reverse complement strand
TCCGTTTTACGAAACGGAGCAGGGATGTAATTTTCAAATCCTGTGGATTCGGCCCGCTTGCTCATAAAGAACACACAATCCTCTTCACTGGCCATGCCGCGCACAATATCCTCCGCCAACGCACGGCAGGAGGGCGCGCCGCATGTGCCGCAATCCAGCCCCGGCAGCCGCTCGTGCAGCTCATTGAGCTCGTTCATACGCTTCATTGCGTCGATGACATTATCGGCCAGCTTTAAGACGGAGCTTGCCTCCAACGGGTGCTCCCAATGCATCGCCTGCGGCACCGCGCCATTTTCCAGATGGTTGCAGGAGACGGGCAGATACCGGCGCAGCCTCTGTAAGCGCGCGCGGGCAACAAAGGGATTCTCCACCGTCAGCACACCGCCGACGCAGCCGCCTGTGCAGGCATTGAGCTCAATAAAATCAATATCATTGAGCTTTTCATCCTCCAGCTCCTCCAGCACCTTAATCACATTCTCCGTGCCGTCCGCTGCGAGATACCGGTCCCGCAGCAGTGCGGCAGATTCCCCTCCGCTGCCAGCCCAGCTAACGCCAATGACCCCGGATTGCCGCAGGCTCTCCGGCTCACGCACCTTATCCATCTGCTGAAACAGGACAGGATACACATCCTTAATCGCCACTACGCCATCCACATTGGATTTTTCAATCCCCAGCGGCTGCTTGACCGCTGTGTTCTTTGCAGGGCATGGCGACAGGAAGAAAACGCCGATCTCAGAGGGAGGAAGCCCCGTCTTCTCCACTGCCTCCATCCGGGCCAGGCGCGCGGCCTCCTCCATAGGAGAATTCAAATCCAGCAAATGATCGATCAGCTTCGGGAACCGCACACGGATCAACCGGCAAACTGCCGGGCAGGCCGAAGAAATCACCGGCTTTTTTAAGCTCCCGCTCTCCATCAGCAGGCGCGTTGCATCGCTGACAAGCTCCGCCCCGCGCGAGACCTCAAAGGTATCGTCAAAGCCCATGGATTTTAAAGCAGTTAAGACATAATCGACATCATCCAGATGGTTAAACTGCCCATAAAGCGTTGGTGCAGGCAACGCAATACGATATTGATAATTTAGGATTTTATTAAAGGAATCACATTCCGCATACTTTGCATGGTGCGGGCAAATTCGAATGCACTCACCGCAATCAATGCAACGCTCCGAAATGATATGCGCCTTTCCGTTGCGCACACGGATCGCCTCTGTTGGGCAACGCTTGATACAATTCGTGCAGCCCTCGCATTTCTCTTCATCCAGACGCACGGAGTGGAAAAAAGCCTCCATTTTCCGCCACCTCTTCTCCGCAGGCCGTCTCACACCCGAATGCACAGGTTCAGGCCAGCGGCTTATCCGCAGTGTAAACCTTCAGGCGCATGGTGGTGCCGACGTCAACCTCCGTTTCAATCACCATCTCATCCGTATATTTTTTGATATTGGGCAGGCCCATCCCTGCGCCGAAGCCCAGTGAACGCACCTGATCCGGCGCCGTGGAATAACCGGCCTTCATCGCAAGCTCCACATCCTTAATGCCTGGGCCGTGATCCGTCAGAACCATGCTCACGCAATCCGGCGAGATTTCCACATCGATCTCTCCGCCGCCGGCGTGGATCACCATATTGATCTCCCCTTCATACATGGCAATCGACACATTGCGCACAACGTCCGGATCAAAACCGAGCTCCTTGAGCACATGCTTCACATTGCCGGAAGCCTCCCCCGCCCGGGTAAAATCATCTCCCGACACATCATAATGCAGTTTGACGCTCTCCATTGCTGACGACCATCCTTTTCGCAGTAATTGCTCATGCAGGCCTTATGCGCTTCAGGCGCCGCTGCGCCCCCGCAGCCCGTTTGCATAGAGCATCCCGCAGGAGGTAAACATCTCATAATCCGTGGAAAGCAGCACCATGCCGCGCTCCGCTGCAAGGGCTTTCATATCCTCATCCGGCTGCTTACCGCGCACAAAAACGATGCACTGCATATCCATCATCTCCGCCGTGCGGATGACCTGTGGATTGACAAGCCCTGTGAGCAACACAGCCTGCTCCTTGACAAAGGCAAGCACATCGCTCATCATATCGCTGCCGCAGGCGGTGTGTACCTCGCGCCCCAACAAGCTTTCGCCGCAAAGAACCTGTGCTTCCAGAAGTTCCTTGATTTTTTGCACTGTCATGGCAAGCCCTCCGATCGATCTTTTGTTACTTTTTTAGTATACAGGATTCCAGGAAATATTGCAACCTTCCGTGTTCTAACCCTTTTTGCCATAAGCGCTGTGCGAAAAGCTCCGTCAATTACACGCCGCATGGCCTTGCTTTAGACCGCTTCGCATGATAAGCTTACAGAGCCCATACGGCGCGGCAGCGCAGATTAGGAGGAAATTTGCATGGTAAGACCAATTGCGTTTGCATACTGGGACCAAGATGCAGACACGGCGCATAAACAATGGAAAACCATCATGGCGAAAAACCTCCAGGCAAGCAAAGCCTTTGAAATTCACTGTTGGAAAGACGAGCGAAAAGAAATCGAAATGGCTCTTGCTTATGGCTCCATCAAAAAAACGGATTGGGAGGGCGGATCAGTGATTGAAGGGGCGGTAACGCCGAAATTCATCCATTTTCTGCTTACTCTCTCAAAGCCGGACGATACGGAAGTTTTCTATAAAATGACGCCGTTTTTCTCCATTTTTCTGGACAATGGCTTTTCGTCAGAGCATTATGGAACCGAACTGAATCAGCAGTGAATGACAGATTGAGCTGGGGGGAGCGCTCCGCGGTTCGGTTCGGGCACGCACGCTTCATTTTTCCCACACAAGGCTACAATGCCGTACCCTTGTGAGGCACGAACAGTTTTGAGATATCAACGCCTTCAAACGCGAGCAGTTTCAATTTTTTGTCTACACCGCCGGCATACCCGGTCAGGCTCCCGTCTGTGCCAACCACTCTGTGGCATGGAATGATAATAGAAATCGGATTGTGCCCCACCGCACCGCCGACTGCTTGCGCCGACATATGCTCTTTGCCCAATTTAACTGCAACCGTATTTGATATCGCGCCATATGTGGTTGTTTCACCATAAGGAATTTCGCAGAGAATTTGCCAAACTGCCCTGCGGAAAGCGCTGCCGGCAAGCGCTATGTTCAATTCGCTGATCGACGGTTTTTCGCCTGCAAAATAGCGGTCAAGCCATTGCCTTGTCTGCTGTAACACCGGCGAATCATCTTTCTCTGTTGTTTCCTCTTGAAAGGAGCTGGGGAAATATTTTTGCCCTTCTATCCACAGGCCTATGAGAGCGCCCTTTTTTTCAGCAAGCAAAACGCTGCCGACCGGGGTATGATGGCGTGTTGTGTAAATCATAAAGCATTCTCCTTTCCGACTGACCATTTCTCTTACGGCGCCGCGCTGTGCTTGGGGGTAAAATATGCGCCCTGACACAGGCGCCCTCCCATTTCAGAAACGTCATCGTTTTATCAATGCCGCCGGCATAGCCCGTCAAGCTTTTGTTTGCGCCGGCCATCCGATGGCATGGAACGATAATCGAAACTCCATTGCGGCCCACGGCATTGCCTGCTGCCTGTGCCGGCATGTGCTTCAGTCCGTACTACAGGGCTTCCTTCAACGCATTATAAAGAGTCATATGGAAAACGGGAGGGCCGATCCGTTTTTACGGTATCGACCCCCGAAAATAATGCGTATGTTTTTTGCGTTTTTAGAAATGAGCGTGTCAGATTCAGATAAGCGCCAGCAACACAAAATTCAAAATGAACAGCGCCGTCGCAACCCAGAGGATGGGGTGGATCTCCTTGGCCTGCTTTTTGCAGATCTTTGTAATGCAGTAAAAGATAAAGCCCGCCGCAATGCCGTAGGAGATGCTGTAGCAAATCGCCATAAAAACGCCGGCAAAAAATGCAGGCACCGCTTCGTCAAAATTATCCCACTGGATCTCCTTAAAGGCGGACATCATCATAATGCCGACCACAATCAGAGCGGGAGCCGTAGCCGCAAAGGGAATCGCGCTGACGAAGGTCGCCAAGAATGCGCTCACGGCAAAGCACAGCGCAACGACAACGCTCGTCAAGCCTGTGCGGCCGCCCGCGCCGATACCAGCTGCGCTCTCCACATAGGTGGTGGTGTTCGACGTGCCGAAGATCGCGCCAATGGAGGTAGCGGTCGCATCCGCAAACAGCGCCTTATCCAGCTTTGATTTGAAGCCGGTGCTGGTTTCCATCGCGCGCTCATCCTCATCGCTGAAGATGCCTGTGCGGCGGCCCGTACCGATAAAGGTGCCGATCGTATCAAACGTATCGGAGAGGCTGAATGCAAAGATTGTCACCAGCACCAGTGGAATCTTGGCAACGTCTGAAAATAGGGAGCCCAAGCCCTCGCTGGTGAAAATCACGCCGAAGGTGGTGGGCAGCTGGCGGCATGCCTCCGTAAAGCTGACGGTATCCTGTGCAGTGGTCACCCCCATCGGGATGCCGAGCAGCGCCGTTACAACAATGCCGATCAGGATTGCGCCCTTGACCTTGCACACCAGCAGGATAATCGTCAGCGCCAGGCCGATCAGGAACAGCCAGAAGGACGGCTGGTTCAGTGTGGCCAGGGCGGGCACGCCGGAATCAAAGCTGATGATGCCAACATTCAGCAGGCCGATATACGCCACAAAGATGCCGATGCCGCCGCCGATGGCGTTTTGCAGGCTGCGCGGGATCGCCTTGATGATGTATTTGCGCACCTTGGTCACCGTAATCAGGATGTTGATTACGCCGCAGATAAACACCATGGACAGGGCCTGCTGCCATGTGAATTTCAGCGCAAAGCAGACCGTGTAGACAAAAAATGCATTCAGCCCCATACCGGGCGCCTGCGCATAGGGCACATTGGCTACCAGACCCATAATCAACGTGCCCACAATCGATGAAATGATGGTCGCTAGGAAAACAGCGCCCCACTCCATCCCCGCGTTGCTCAGCAGCGTCGGGTTGACCGCAATGATGTAGGCCATTGCAAAGAACGTAGTGAGCCCGGCGATGATTTCCCGGCCCGCCGTGGTGCCGTTTTGCTTGAGCTTGAACAGTTTCTCCATACTTGCTCGCCTTCCTTTCCAAAGTTTAACCCCTGCAGAGGCCCTGCCCCAAAAACTACCCGGGGCCCCTGTGCGCATCCTACGCGCAGCGGCTTCCGGGTCTCTGCACACTTATTATACCATGATTTCGTTGCGCAGAGCGCAACGAGCGGCACAGCCGCAGGGCGTCAGCCCAAATCAATGACACAATGTTCTCCGAAACAGCCCAAATCTTTGATTGGGTTAGAGGGAATACGGAGGCATTTCAACGTGCGGAATGCGCGCTGG
>USBP01000126.1 GCA_900552985.1 uncultured Oscillospiraceae bacterium | reverse complement strand
GTGGCATTTTGTTATGCATTGGGGCCGCTTGGAGAGTACTTTTTAAGAGAGGGCCGTAGCATCAGTGTACCCTTGTACACTGATGCTATGCAGATTGCAGGGAAAAAAGCCCGGCCGCTCACGCCCTGAGCAGCCGGGCAATTTCCGCAGGCGTTTGGGCGGCCATTGTTACCTCTGGCAGCGCTCTGGCCTGCCTGATCGACTGATAACCAAATCCATAGGTGACGGCCAGAAAGGATACACCCGACTGCCTGGCGCCCTGTGCGTCAAACTCGCTGTCTCCGACGAGGACGGTCTCCTCCGGATGGACGCCGGCAGATCGCATCCCGGCGCGGATCAGATCCGCCTTTGTCAGCCGCCCCTCCTCATCCGCTCCACAGACTGCGTCAAAAAAAGGGAGCAGGCCAAGCTCCTCCAGCATCTCCTGCGCAAACTGCTGTTTTTTCAGCGTGGCTGTGCAGAGAAAGCATCCTGCGCTTTTCAGCCCCTGGAGCGCCTCCCGGATGCCTGGGTAAGCAAAGGCCTCATGCCGCCCCTGCCGGGCGTAGTAGTCACGGTAATATCGGATAGCCTGTGCGGCCCGCTCGGAGCTCAGGCCATATAACTGCTCAAATGCAAAAGGAAGGGGGGCGCCGATGGCTTTTTTAACGAAAGCGTCTCCCTGAAACGGCAGTTCCATTTGAGCAAAAGCCCACTCATAGGCATGGTAGATGCCCTCATAGGAGTTGACAAGCGTGCCGTCCATATCAAACAGAATGCAGCGGTACATTCGGTTCCTCCTGTTCATAGATGGAGGGTGTCAGGAAGGCGATGCGCATGGATTCCGACAGCTCCTGCAGCTGCCTGCGGATGCGGCTGCGTTTTTCCTGCACCTGCGCCTCATCTACCGTGAAATTCAGCTCTTCGCTATAATAGTTGCCGTTGTGCCGGAGGTGGAATCCGTCAAAGCCAGCCAGATACACACCGCGTGCTCCGCAGCGGCGCAGCAGCTTAAGCAGCATCAGCCCTGCATTATCTGAAACGACCTCATCGTCGTTGGTATAGCGGTCATAATCCACATAGAGGCAGCCCTCGCTGCCGCCAGGAATGTTGGAGGTCAGGATGGCTCGCACCTGGCCTAACCTGTGGATTTCCTGTTCGATGGTATCCATCCGTTTGTGGTTGCTGACAAAGCAGGCGTCCATGTGATATTTAGCGTCTACAAAATTGACCGAGATGACAAAGGGCTTTACCGTTTCAATGAAATCCAGAATGGTTTCATATTTGGCCGCGAGGCTGCGCCCGGGAGCCAGCAACAGGATCTTGCGGCCTTCAATGAGCCTGGAGATTTCTTCAACGGCGGCGCTGTCGTCAATTTTTCTGCTTTGGAATTGAGTGTAGAGCTGCTCGATCAGCCTGCGGTCATAGAGCACCCGGTATTGTGCTGGAATAGATTGGATGATCTTTTCAATATCCTTCATGGTAAGCGTGCGCCGGTTGATGAGATAGGTGGCATAATTCGGGTGGCACACATGGCTGGCAGCAATGTGGTATGGCATGGTATAGCCCCATTCATATTCCTTGCGGATGGCGGCGATATAGTCGTCATAAATATCCATCACAAGGCTTGCATCGTATCGGGAAGCAATGTTTTTGTTAATATACTGTGTGATCAGCTCCGTAGGCAGGTTGCCCGCACCCCGGCCCATCCCGTAGACGGAGGCATCCAGAATTAACGTGCGCTTCGTCTGGATTTTGCCCAATACCTGCGCGTTGGAGAAGGCGAGCTGCAGATTGTTGTGCCCGTGAAAGCCCAGGTGAATCTCCGGCCTCATATTTTTATCAATGAGATAAAAACGGTGAGAGACATCATTGCGGTACATGCTGCCCAGCGTGTCGACGATATAAAAAGCATAAGGGCCCAGCGCGTTCATCCTTTCTACCAGCTGGAGCAGTTCCATATCACTGTAAAAGACGGTTCCAACCGGCTGCATGAATACTTTATAGCCCTTTTCCATGAGAATCTCTGCCCAACTGACCGCCCGCGAAATTTCTTCTTTATGAAAAGTCAGCCGGACGCCCTCAATCCCCTTGCCGTGATATGGCTCCAGCTTGGAGGGGTGCAGCTCCTTTTCTCCAATGGCGATCATGGCGACGAACATGGCGCTTCTTTCCCGTTTCGGCAAAAGCTCCTCAATTGCTGCGGCGGAGGGGAAGAGGGAGCACTCCGCATCCCGTACCATGCCGGTCAGGAATCCGCATTCGATGATGTCGATGTGCGCCTGCTCCAGCTTATCAAGGATAGATCGGATGGTTTTTCGCCCAAATTTCCAATCATTAATATAGCCGCCGTCGCGTAGGGTACAATCCAGTATTTGAATGCTCACAGCGCCATCTCCCCCTTTTCCAGTCTGTCGCGGATCACACCCCGTACATAGTCCAGATCCCGCTGCGTATCTACAGACAGGGAATGCGATTCCACCGGGATCATCTTCAGCTGTTTGCCGTGCTCCAAAAAGCGAAGCTCATTGATATCCTCAATTTTTTCCAGCGCGCCCTTTTCTGCCTCTGCAAAGAAGCGCAGCGCCTCCGGGGAGTAGGCCAGCACGCCGAGATGCTTATAATAATCAAACTGAATGCTGGCCTTTGGGTGTGGAATCGGGCTACGGGAGAAAAACAGAGCGTTTCCCTGTGTATCTGTAACAACTTTGATGTTGGAATCGTCAATCACCTCGACCGGGTCGTGGATTTTCGCCATGAGGTTTGCGGCAAAAAAAGGCTCGCCCTGCGCAGGAACGACCCGCTCGACAACGGCTGGGTCGATCAGCGGTTCGTCCCCATTGACGCAGAGATAGACGTCGGCTGAAATGCGCTGCGACACCTCATAGATGCGCTGCGTGCTGGTTGGATGATCGGGCGAGGTCATCTGGCAGTTGATCTGGCAGGCTGTGCAGGCGCGGTAAATTTCCTCATGATCGGTGGCGACGACAACGGTGTCAATTCGTCCGGCCTTTTTTACCTGCTGATAGACCCACCAGATCATTGGCCGGCCGCAGATATCCGCCAGGGGCTTTCCACTGAGCCGGCTGGAATGATAACGCGCTGGGATCACGGCAACGGTGCGCATAGCTTATCCTCTCCTTTTGCGGAACAATTTGGCCCACCAGCTTTTCAGCGCGCGCAGCGGCCGCGTGATGCGCCAGCTGGTGGAACTCTCATAGGTGTTTACAACCTCCCGAATCTGCGCCTGCTGATTTGCGGGCAGCGTGGGCGGCGGGGCGGGAGCGGGGCGCTTCTTTTTGCCTGCCTGCGGCGTGCGGTTGAGCTCCTGTTTATACAGGTTCCAGTTTTCCATCAGCCGGTCGGACCACATCCTCAAAACGCTGCGGCTGACGAGCTCATATCCCTCCGGCGTTTCTATCAGCATTTTTTTGCAGCAGTTTTCCCCATCCTGCATATCGAAGGAGAGCACGCTGGGCAGATAAATCTGGATTTCGTGCCGGAGCAGCTGTTTTTTGCCGGTTACTTTCAGCTTGAAATGAAACACCAGAAAATCCAGCAGCCGTTCCTTCAGGGGCAGGAGCGCCTGATTAAAAATGTTTTCCTCCTCATAGGTGGCCAGCAGTGCCTGGATGACATAATGCTCCGCCACTGCGCCATAGCAGCCTGTTTCCAACGACTGTTCCTCTTCAAACCCGAAAAAGATGCGGTTGAGCCGGAGCCGTTTTAGATTCAGGTTGGCGCGCATCTCCGGTGAGAGCACGATGCCGCCTTGATCGCACAGGAGCTTCAGGGCAAAATATTCCTCTGCAAAGGCGGTTTCCCCCTGCGCCAGCGCCCGGCGGACGCAGTCCGGCAGGTTGACGGGCAAGGGCTCATCTACATCGATGAGCGCAGCATTTGGGAAATCCGCGCGAATTTCCTCCAGATATTCGGCTGGAATTGGTCGGCCGAAGTGCACGCAGATCAACCGCTCCGGGATAACCTCCCGGTCTATAAAATCCAGCAGCCGCTTCGTTTTTGAATCCTCTGCCAGGTAGGGATTGAGCAGAAAGTCTTTTTGATACGCGTGGAGCAGCTCGATAAAATCCGCCTGAAACAATGTGCGGGATTGCGTCATGTTCCAATACAGCTGCTTAGCGACGCAATAAACCACCTCTTCCCGGTAAGCGGGGTCGCTTGTTTCGATAAAACTGCGGAACGCTTTCAAAATATCGGCCATGGCGCCGGTAAAGGTGGTGGAGAGGGTGTTCGCCCTGCGGTAGTAGTGGTAGAAGGGCTTTTGTACATAGCCGATGTTGGGGTAGCGAGTCATCAGGGCGGGGATGAGGGCAATATCCTCAAACAGCATTTTTTCATAGTGGTTTTCATCCCAGATGCTGCGCCGGAACAGCTTGTTGACGCTGTAAGTGATGTTGTTGCCGTTGGCGATATAATCCGCAAGGTCAATTGCTTCGCTTGGGTAGGAGACAGAGATAGAGCTTCGGTTTTCCTCCACATAGAAGATTTGCACGTCGCACATCACAATATCATAATCGGCCCCGGCCGCTTTTTCATACAGGGTCTCATACATCTCCGGGCTGACGGTGTCATCAGAATCCAAAAACGCTACATATTCCCCGGTGGCGGCCTGCACGCCGGTATTGCGGGCGATGCCGAGCCCTTCGTTCTCCTTATGGATGACGTGTACCAGCTCCGGATGCTCCTGGGCATAGCGGTCGCAGATCTGTGGGGAGGCGTCCTCGCTTCCGTCATCCACCAGAATGATTTCCTTTTCCTCCAGCGTTTGCGCAAGAACGGAATCCACCGCCCGCTCCAAAAAGTTTTCAACCTGATACACTGGAATGATGATGGAGACCTTAACCGCGCTGCTCATCCAAACGCCCCCCTAAATAAGCGAGAATATTTTTCAGCTCGTACACTGTTTTTGGCACATAGTAGTTCCTGCCCGCAAACTCGCGCTGGAATTTGCGCAAATACCGTTGCAGGACGGCATCCTCCTGCCAAAGCACCTTTCCCTCAAAAAGGTGGTACAGCATCACGGTGGGTGGGTCTATGCCGAACACCAGCCTGCCAGTCAGCGCGGCGTTAGAGCATACGGTGAGGATGGTGAAAGCGTCCGGTTCCTCATTGAGTAAAAATAGCTCCCACGGCGCTGCGCTGGGGTATTTCCCCGTCAGGCCCAATTGCAGGGGAAGATTTTCGGGATTGCGTGGGTGCGGCTTGACCAAAAACCGGTCCGGTCCAACCGTCTGCTGGCAAAGCCGCATTAGAGCGATATCGTTGGTGGGGATGCCCTCCGCCCGAAAGGATTGCTCCAGAAATAGGAATTTTCCCGTGACCTCCGGCCTTTTGTAATCGAATACTTCGTTGAGCAGCTCCTTGAGCGCTTCGTCCGTCTAAGT
>USBP01000125.1 GCA_900552985.1 uncultured Oscillospiraceae bacterium | reverse complement strand
ACGTAGGCCGCCGCCGCAAGGTCGCCGTGCAGGCTGTTCTTGCCGCCGAAATTATGCAAAACGCCGTCTACATAAGGGTAACCCCAGAAGCCTCTTGTTTCCCCTGCGCGCGCACCGTTGATATCAAGGATCAAAAGCCTTTTTTTCGGCACTGCTTTCACAATGGAACGGCGCAGGGACCAGGATTGCATCACCCAGACGGAATCCGGCCGGAAGGTGCGGTAGAGCTGATCGATCGCCTCGCCCACACGGGTAAGATAGGCTTTCCCCTTCACGCTTGGAGCGTTCTCATGGAAAGGGTCACAGGCCAGATACCTTCCGCATCCTAAAAGCTCCTCCTGTTTTTTCAACAGGGAGAGACCAAACTTTGTAAAGAGAGGGTCCAGTGGATCCAGCTGCGCAGTAGGTGAAAAACCACACCAGCCGTCCGTCTCCACAATATGCGCATTGGGAAACTTCTCTCGAAACAACCGCGGCACATGGCCGGAATACCCCTGCTGGATCGGCGTCATCCCCAGCTCCCGTTCCCGTTCCAGAATCCGCCTGCCGAGCGCAATACTCTGCTCGATATACCGCCGATCTACAGGCGGCATGACGCCCTCAATGTTGGTCATCAGCTGCCATGGCCAATGCGCTGGGCCAGACAGATAAGCCAGCGCCTCCTCCTCGGTAAAACCATACTCCAGCAGGGTGTAAAACCACACCCCCTGCGTGCCAATGATAGAGAGCGGCATATTGACGCCGTTCATCGCCATAAAGTCAATCTCCTGCTCCCAGCGTGCCCAATCCCAAAAGCAGGCGGAATAGCCAAAAGTGCAGTAATTCATATAAACACGGTACTGCTGCGGCGTTTCATACCGGCGCTCGCCCTGCGGAATCGGGAGCTGCTCCGGCAACTCCAGCTTCCGGTTGCCGCACCAGGAAAGATTGACATGGCAATCCTCCCTCAAATAGCGGTAAAGCGCCATGCAAAGGCTGACCGCACAATCCCCCCGCAAAAGGATTTTGCCCTCTTCCTCACCGACGGCATAGCAGCTGCATCCATCCACCGGCTCCAGCTCTCGAAGCGTAAAGCGCTCCGCGTGCGCCGGAAGCACCCGTTTCATCAATGCATATACATTTTGATATTCCATCCCAGTCCCCCCTGAACAGCGCCCACGCATCAGCGGGGCTTTTTTCTTGTCCGCGCCAGATTTTATCACAGGGACGGCCAAAAGTAAAGGTGGCAGTTCCCGCACCACTGTTTCGTTCTCAGGGCAGCCGCCTTTGCCATGCTGTCACTTCTGCGTAATCTCCCCGACAGAAACCCCGGCATACAGCTCGGGCACCTCACCGACAATCACTGTCTGTGCGACACAGGCACTGGTTTGTACCTCGGTGGGTTCATATTGATCCAGTGTAATAAACAAAACATGCGTCTGGATATCCAGCATAACCTGATGAAGCGTTTGGTTGACGCCCGCGGAAGTGAATTGACTGCGAACCTGCAAAACGGTGCTCGCCTCCAGCGTCATCTTCAACTTCAAACATGGGCCGCGCCCCAGCAGCAGTTCACTGCCGGATAGGGAACCAACCGGTATACTGATCTCATAGCTCTTTGCTCCGGCAATCTGCTGCGCAATCGCATTGCCGATTTGCGCCTGTAAGCGGTTAACTGAGGCAGTATTCATTTCAATTGATGTGATGCGTCCATCGTCCCCCTTGTGAATCGAAACCAAATCGCCATAGCCAAGGCCCATCTGCTCAACCGCTTCCAGCACCGCGTCATTGACCGCCTTCATCACCATGTTGCGCGCCTGACTCTCTGCAATGGAAGATACAACGGGCCTCAGCCTGCTATCCAGCAAAAACAGCAGCACCAGAGCCAACAGCAGTACAGCCAGCATACGCAGCAGATATTTTGCGCCGCTCCGCCCACCTCTAAAATACATCCGTCTGCGAAACCATACCCTTCTTCTCATAAAACCAGCCCTCCCAGCGCTCAATACCCCCAAAGCAGGCCTTATCGAACCGGCTTCTTAATAGTATATGCTGTGGCCCTTGTATCGGTGCAGCAGAACGGCGCATGAAACCGTGCGTTGGGCCTGCTCTTCACCTTCTCCAGAGAGGCGGCATATTCTAATGACGAGGGAGAGGGATTGCCCCCTCCGTTACCGAGGCGATGCCTCAATCCCATACAAAGGAGAAATCGAATTGAAGGATATGTTTGATACCTTCGCGGCTTGCGGTCAGTGGATGGAAGACTCCGCTCCGTGCGGCTGCGACACTACCAACGGCTTTGCGCCGTTTCCACTTTCGTCATTCCCGGAAGATTACGCCGTTGCAATGGCATATATTCCCTATCAACAAAATGCGGATAGCTACGACGCGGAAAAAGCGCTCTCCAGAGGAACGCTATTCCCCGTTTTGGATAAACCGTTTCTTGGGAGAGCGGGGTGCTGCATATGACGCCGAAAGAAAAGCTGCTGCTGCGTCTAAGCTCCGCACAGTTTGCACGCTGGGAGCTTCATCTGTATCTGGACACCCATCCAAACGACATGCAGGCAGTCGCCATGGAGAAAAAATATGCCGAAATGGTTGCCGCTCTTACCCAGGAGTTTGAGAGCAAATACGGTCCGCTCTCCCCAAAAGGCGGCGTCGCCGCAGAGTGGCTCCAAAATCCCTGGCCGTGGGATTATACAAGGGAGGGAAAATAAATGTGGACCTATGAGAAGAAGCTGCAATACCCTGTGAAAATTGCAAACCCCAACCCGAAATATGCACAGATCATCATTAGCCAGTATGGAGGACCGGATGGGGAACTCGGCGCTTCCCTGCGGTATCTCTCCCAACGCTACTCCATGCCTTATGCGGAGCTGAAAGGGCTGCTGACTGATATTGGTACGGAAGAACTGGCGCACCTTGAAATGATTGGCGCCATTGTGCATCAGCTGACCCGCTCGCTCAGCGATGAGGAGATTAAAAAGAGCGGTTTCGACACCTATTTTGTCGATCATACCGCCGGTGTTTACCCAGCCTCCGCTGCGGGCGTACCGTATACCGCTGCCTATATGCAGAGTAAGGGCGATATGATTACCGATCTGCATGAGGATCTTGCGGCGGAGCAGAAGGCTCGCACAACCTATGATAACATTTTACGCTTGGTAGATGATCCAGATGTCCGCGACCCCATCAAATTCCTGCGCGAGCGCGAAATTGTTCACTATCAGAGATTTGGCGAGGGCCTTCGGCTGGCGACGGATAAGCTTAACTCTAAAAACTTCTACGCCTTTAACCCCAGCTTCGATAAGCCCTGCCGTCGCTAAGCCTCGGCCTTGACGCCTCTATGCCCCGTCCCGTTTTGCCCTTTTCCGGCAGCGGCAGACGGGGCTTTTATCCGCTCATCAGACGCAGTTTTTACCAATCTGCTGTTATTTTTGAAAAAGTGTTTATTTCCTTGCGGAAATGCAATATAATATGAGTGTTTTATCAGAAATCCGTACATATCAGGCAACGGCCTCCCGCTGTGTTCGATCAATGTGAGAGGTCCTGCTTTTAAAAAGAGATTGAGGTGGCAGCATTGTACGAAATCGACGCTCTCTTAAAAAAGATAAAACGCATCCATATGATTGGCATTGGCGGGGCGGGCATGTGCCCCCTTGCAGAAATCCTGCTGAAGGAGGGCTATCAGCTCACCGGCTCTGACAACAATGAGAGCGACAACCTGGCCAAGCTCCGTTCCCTCGGCGTGCCTATTACCATGGGCCACCGGCCGGAAAATATCGGCGATGCGGAGATGGTCGTATACACCGCCGCCCTGCTGGAGGATAATCCGGAGCTTTGCGCTGCAAAGGCGTCGGGCGTGCCCACCTTTGAGCGTGCAAAGCTGTTCGGTGCGGTCACGCGCCTGTATCCAAACTGTATTGGCGTGTGCGGCACACACGGCAAGACGACCGTCACCTCCATGCTGACGCAAATCCTCATCATGGCGCAACTCGACCCTTCTGCGGTGATTGGCGGGCGGCTCCCTCTCATCGACAGCCATGGCCGCGTGGGCCACAGCGATACGCTGGTATGCGAGGCCTGCGAATTTGCGGATACTTTCCTCAGCTTGTCTCCGGATGTAGCCGTAATTTTAAACATTGATGAGGATCACCTCGATTATTTCAAAACGCTGGACAATATCATCCGCTCCTTCCACCAATTTGCCTCTATGGCCCATACGCTGATTATCAATGGAGACGATGTGAACACCCATCGCGCGGTCGACGATCTGCTGGGAGAAAGAGAGGTGATTACCTTCGGCCTGCAAGGCGGCAACGATTACAGCGCCGCTCACATCCAGATGCACCATGGCGCCTTTCCGGAATATGATATTTTATATCAGGGTAAGGCAATAGGGCATGTCCGTCTTGATGTGCCGGGAATGCACAACGTCCCCAATTCTCTGGCGGCAATTGCCGCCGCCATACACGCCGGCGCCAGCATTGAGCAATGCATCGCAGGCCTCGAAAGCTTTCACGGCGCGGGCCGCCGGTTTGAAAAGCTCGCCGTCTGCAATGGCGTCACCATCGCAGACGACTATGCCCACCACCCTGCGGAGCTGCGCGTTACTCTGGACGCCGCCTTGAAAATGGGGTATCATGCCGTTTGGGCAGTTTTCCAGCCATTTACCTACTCACGCACCTATCTGCTGATGGAGGATTTTGTCAATGTGCTCCGTATGGCGGATCACGTTGTCATGACGGAGATCATGGGTTCGCGCGAGCGGAACACTTACAACGTGTATACCGCTCAGCTGGCGGCAAAAATCCCGGGCAGCGTGTGGTTTCATACGTTTGAAGAAGTGGCGCAGTACGTGGTGGAGCACGCCGAACCCAACGATTTGGTGATTACTCTGGGCTGCGGCGATATTTACAAGGCCGCCCGGCTTATGATCCAGAAATACAAGGCCCAAAACGCCATCGTAGAGCCCTTGACACACCATGCATAATCTGTAAGATAAAAATATGAGCAAAACAGGATACACGATGTAAAGAAAGGACGATGTATCATCATGAAAAAGAACGGTTGGAAATTTATCCCCCTTCTTCTCGCACTGGTTCTGGCCGCCTCATTTTTAGGCTGCTCCAAGGAGGAAGAGGAAAACAGCCGCCCCACGGTAGGGAATGACACATCGGTGGAGCAATACACCTTTGACGGCATTTCCGCCCCCTCCTCGTCAACGGAGAGCACCGAGCCTTCGACGGAACCCTCTTCCCGCTCCAGCTCCGCTTCCTCTTCCGCTTCCCGCGCCTCTTTCTCTCTCTGTTCTTCTTCGTACGACTCATCATCATCTGAATAGGCGCCTCCGGAGCGATACCCTCCTCCGGAATAGTCCGCATAGTCTTCATCGGAACTGAACACGC
>USBP01000124.1 GCA_900552985.1 uncultured Oscillospiraceae bacterium | reverse complement strand
CGGACAGCAATTCATGGTAATATATGATGTTCATTTCCTGCTGCACGGTGAATTCTCTCCGCAGCCGCTGCTCCCGGAGCCTTTCGGCGCTGTTCCCATGGGAATGCGCTATCGCTCCGCCTTGAAATGAGCGGGCAAAAAAGCCACTGATTTGCTGAAAAAGGCCGCACTCCCCCCATTCGCCACGGCCGCCCGGCTCCCCTTGTGTGCGCCGGACCGTGCAATGCGATTGATACGCCCTGTCATTTTTACCCGCCTCCTTTCATAAATCCCATTTGGAAACTCTGCGTTTTTCAGTATAGCGGCTGTTTCCACAGAAGTCAAGCACAAAAAGAAAATTTATTTGCAGTCCTGAAAAATGGGAGCCTTCTCACATTTCCTCCTGAAAATTAGCGGTGGACGGTTGCTTTTTTCAGCAAGGCGTGGTAAAATAACACTCACTGAAAAGTTCATCTATCCGCCCGTGGCGAAGCTGGATATCGCAGCAGATTCCGATTCTGAAGGCCGGGGGTTCGAATCCCTCCGGGCGGGCCAGAAAGAAACGACAATTTTCTTGTGAAAATTGTCGTTTCTTTCTGCTCTCTTCTCTTTTCACTCTTTACTCTTCTCTTTTCACTTCTAAAATTGTCGTTTTCAGTGAAAAGCGAAGAGAGAAAAGTGAAAAGTTTCTTTACAAAGCGTAGCTCGTGATCTGGATTGATGATATAATTCGATTAGAGGTGATATTGATGAGCAGCCCGCTACTAGATAAATCGCTCGATTTTGCCACAGAGATTGTCCTATTTTACGAAGCATATTCAAAAACAAGGAAAGACACAACCATCGTTAAGCAATTACTCCGCTCTGCTACATCTATTGGCGCAAATATAAATGAGGCCATCTACAGAAACAGTAAAGCTGATTTCATAGCCAAACTACACATTTCGCTTAAAGAAGCCGGCGAAAGCATTTATTGGCTTACACTTTTAAAAAGGACAAAATTAGTTGACTACGACTTTGACCATCTTATTTTACTGGCAGAGGAAATCAAACGTATGCTCATCTCCTCCCTCAACACCGCAAAGGGAAATAAAAAATAATCAAAAGTCACTATATATTGGGAGTGATATCAATTAAATGGATACGGTAGCCTTTTGGGATTTTGATGGGACGCTCGTTCATTCCGGCCCCTTGTGGAGTTCAAGCGTATATAACGCGCTAAAAAAAACAGACCCCAACACACAGGTTTTGTTTGAGGATGTCCGAAAACATATGGCTTATGGCTTCACCTGGCATACCCCCAACGAAGACTACCACTCCCTGATCGGTGACAAATGGTGGAATTTTATGAATCATCATTTTTACAGCACCTACATCAAATTGGGTGTTGATGAAGACACAGCCCGAATCGCTGCCGGGAAAGTCCGAAGCATCATTAAGGAAAAGGGAAATTACGTCCTGTATGACGATGCGCTCGAGGTTTTAAGATGGCTGAAAAAAAGTGGCATCAAAAACATTCTGCTCTCCAACAATTATCCGGACCTTGAGGAGGTTTTGGGGCATCTCGGTTTGACAGAGTGTCTGGACGGAATCATCGTCTCAGCCCTGGAGGGCTATGATAAGCCCAGATCGGAACTGTTTGAGCTCGCAAAGAAAAGATTCCCCGCCGCAAAATATTTTATGATTGGCGACAGCGTCAGCGCGGATATCTTCGGTGGAAAAAACGCGGGTATGACCACCATACTCGTCCATCAGGGATGGAATGAAACCGCAGATGATTGCTGCGACGATTTAAGGGATATTGTTCATTGTTTTGACTCGTAGCAATCTGCCACGCTGGAATATGCTTGAGACATCTCTGCTGCGAGATCACGATGACATTGATTTTTTCTCCCGAAACGAGTTATTGAATCCGCAATTTCATCTCGATATACTGTATAGAAAGGATACTGCTTTCAATAACAGCCTGAGGAGCGGCTGTCATCTCCGGTGTTTGATCAACTTCGGAATACGGATGAATGCAAAGAGACTATCGCATCCGTGTGCAGGGGGGGAGCATCGCCAGGGGTGCGGCCACGGGGTGAAAGAAATGCATTTCCCTGCATACAGATGCAACGATTTTGTGCCGATACATGCCCAGCCTTCCAATCCATTTCGCTTTTTCTACCATTTTCTTCTCCCGTTACATCAATTGCCGCTTTCGCAGAGAAGAGAGAGTCTTGTGGCTGCAACCCGGCCGCCCAAAAACAGCGAAGGGTGCGGTGGAAAACCGCGCCCCTCGCCGCGCTTCTACGCAAAAGCCCCCTTTGAACCGGCCTATATCAAGCCATCATGTAAGCTTTTCCTTGGGCAGTATCCGTTTTTCATAAATCTTCAGCGCAATCAGCACAAGCGTAAAGCTGATCGCGCCGCCCATCGCCACGTCGCTGAGATAATGCGCGCCCATAATCAGGCGGGAAAGCGCCACCAGCGAGGTATAGGCAAAGGGCAGCAGGGCGCACAGCCGCTCCCGGCCCTTCAGGCGCTCCGTGCAGAAGGGCAGCAGCAGCATCAGGTAGCTCATGCCGGCCCCCGCCGTGTGCCCGCTGGGGAAGGATTTGTTCCCGTTGATTCCATTGGGGTGCAGCCAGGAGGTGAAAGCGTCGTAACTCCCTGCGGCAAGCAGATCGCGGAAGCGCACGCGCCCCCACAGGTATTTCAGCGCCTCCACGCACAGCAGCTGAACCGCCATGACGATTACGCCAATCCACGCCGCGGCGCGCAGCTTTTTCATCAGCTGCTGTGGGATCAGGCTGCCCGCGAGCAGCGTCGACACGCCAAAGCCGGCGCCCCACACAAGGCTGAACAGCATCTGGTTCTCCTCCAGGAAAAAATATTTCCCAAAGTAGGTTCCAAAATAGACGGAACCGCCCAGCGCCAGCAGAAAACCGGCAGCCTTTTCCCACCGGTTGGCAGCGGCATAAAACAGCACTGTGCCGGCGAATGGGCAGATCAGCCGCCCGGGCATTTCCCCCGTGTTTTGTAGCCAGATGGCAAAAAGGTTTTTGGTATTATTTAGCCAGATATCAAGCCGCAGATCATAAAACACAGCGGCGATCAGGGCCGCTGCCGTCAGGATATAAAAGCACAGTATCATCCCTTTATATCGCTTAAGCATTACGTTTTCCCCTTTCTTCTCTATCTCGGTTCCCTCTGTGTCCATAAGAGGTGCCTATTGACACTATAATGAATTAAATATAATCTGTCAAGAAAACTATAAATTTTTATGGGATATTATAAAACTGCTTCCGTTTTGGCATGATGCGTGCTACAATAGCATTACAAAGCATCCCGTCATGTGGTTATCCTTGTGATTCGAGCGGCTGTCTGTCCTTCGTTTGCGCAAAATAAAAGCAATAAGCTATGATCGGAGAGATCGCCATGAAAAAGGCCTGCCTCATCGTAATTTTCATTTTTGTATTATCTATCCCTCAAATTGCCTATGCAAATATGGCGGCCCCTGAAGAAGCCGATATTGGTTCCTCCGTCACCTTTGAAAAGAACGACGCCCTTTCCGTGTTATCTGAGGTATTGAATATTACGGTCAAAGGTTCCACAGCGGACATTGCCGCCACTTATCACATGAAAAACACAACGGCTGAAAGCGTCTCCTCCCAGGCCATGTTCTTATCCCCTAACATCGAAACCGGCGGCGTGGAGGTGAAAGCCAATGGGAAGGAGCTCCCTTTCCAATCAAAACGCTATACTCTTGATTACAGTACAGAGATTCAAACGGATGATTGGCAATATGTCGTGCTGACAGAGGGCGAGCTGACAGATCCAAACGGGGAGCGGGCGGTTGACAGCATCACCTTTCAATTGAATTTTGCGCCATGGGAAGAATATGATATCGTCGTTTCCTATACGTACCGTCTCGGTGGATACCCGGACTATGATTTCAATGCGAAGGAAGGTCGGATCGAATATTACCTGACGCCCGCCGCGATGTGGAAGGGTTTTGAAAACCTGACCATAAACCTTTCTCTGGATGAAGCCATGCCGGTGCTGTCAAGCAGTAATCTGTCGTTTCAAAAAACCGGCGAACGCACCTACCAGTATGTTTCTGATACGCTTCCCGAAGAAAATTTAAAAATTGTGATTGATGAAAACTGGTTTCAAACCATTTTCAGCACTCTGAGAAGCCCCTACCTGCCTATGACGCTTTTGACGTTTTCGCCGTTTCTCCTCATCGCCCTGGCAGTTATTATTGTTATCATCTGGCACCTGCACAAGCGGAAAAAGCGGAAGAGAAAAGCGCAAAACGATCAGGATATCATGCAGTAAAAGCAGCGGCTTCAAACGCCCGTCGTAAGGATGAACCCTGCCCACAAAATGAAAGGCATCGCAAGCGAACCCTCCGCTTGCGATGCCTGCTTTTTTCCTTCACAGGGCCTGCTGCCGCTGAGCCCTGTTATTCTTCTTTTTTCTGGCCCGGCTCCACCGCATAGATGCGCAGGGCTTCCTCCAGCGTATCCACCGGCGTCTGGCCGGCCGCTATCTTGACGGAGATATACGGCTTTGCCCCTGCGCTGACCAAAATCCTTCCGCGCAGCAGGGTTGCGAGGCGGGAGACCTTCTGCATATCGATCGAATTGGAATAGAGCAGCAGGCAGTTGCCGCGCTGGCTGACCTCATAGACACCCTGCGCCGAGACAGAATTGCGCAGCAGGGAAACGTTGACCAGCCCCTGCACGCTCGGCGGCGGATCGCCAAAGCGGTCGATCAGCTCGTCGTAAACATCCTCCACATCCTCCGGCGAGCGGATCTCCGCAATGCGGCGATAGATGGCCAGCCGCTGCGGGATGCTCTCGATATAGGTTTCCGGGATGTGCGCTTCGATTTGCAGATCGATCAGGCATTCCTGTGCAGGCCTTTCCGGCTTTTCGCCCCGTTCCTGCGCAATCGCCTCCGACAGCATCTGAATATACATATCGTAACCGACGGCCTCCATGTGGCCATGCTGCTGCGCGCCAAGGATGTTGCCCGCGCCGCGGATTTCGAGATCCCGCATGGCAATCTGGAAGCCGGAGCCAAACTCCGTATACTCCCGGATAGCGCTCAGGCGGCGCGTAGCGATTTCGCTCAATTCCCGCCCGCGCGTAAAGGTAAGGTAAGCGTAAGCCCTCCGGGCGGAGCGGCCTACCCTCCCGCGGATCTGGTGCAGCTGCGCAAGGCCCAAACGATCCGCATTCTCAATAATCAGGGTGTTGACGTTCGGCACATCTACACCGGTTTCAATGATCGTGGTGCACACGAGAATATCAATTTCTCCGTTAAGGAGATTGCTCCAGATTTCGCTGAGCTCCTCCTCCTCCATTTTGCCGTGTGCGATACCGATGCGCGCCTCCGGCAGGAACTCATGGATGCGCGCCGCCGTGCGGGTGATCGTATCCACCC
>USBP01000123.1 GCA_900552985.1 uncultured Oscillospiraceae bacterium | reverse complement strand
GCTGCTGGCACTAACTGCGTGCACATGAGGGGATTTTGGGGCCCGAAGGGCAAAAAGCGAACCTTCCCGCCTGTTTGGGCCCCCGTGAGGCGGTGAGTTTGGGAAGCCGGCAGTTGCCTGTCTCTCCGGTTTTAGGCCTTATTCTCCTCCTGTAGCTGTTGAAACAGGGCGAACACGGCCTCAATCGTCTCCAGATCCTCCACCGCCTCATAGAATTCTGCCCCATTCTCCTCTGTGACGCGCAGGATCACCACCTCGTTTGCCAGATCCTCCTGCGTCGGCAACAGCAGCACATAGCTTTCGCCCTCATACTCGAGCAGGTCGAGAAAGGTGAAGGAGATTTCATTCCCTTCTTCATCCGCCAGCACAACCGTTCCGTCAAAATCCTCGCCCTCGCTGATGAGGTCTTTATAATCGTCCGCCATTTTAATCATCTCCTTTTGTTTGTGTTGTTTTGCCGTTATCATACCCCACTTGCGATCAAAAAGCAACCGAAAACGCGAGTTGAAAAATGCCACATAAACGATTATAATAAATGCCAGTTGATTATGCAGCAAAGGGTGGAAGATAGATGAAGCTTGGAATCATCGGGTTGCCAAATGTTGGAAAAAGCACGTTATTTAATGCAATCACCAATGCGGGTGCGCAGTCCGCAAACTATGCGTTTTGTACCATTGAACCGAATGTTGGCGTGGTCGATGTGCCTGACGAGCGGCTGGACCGGCTGACCGAGCTCTATGAGCCCGTCAAAACGACGCATGCGACGATTGAATTTGTCGACATCGCAGGCTTGGTGAGGGGCGCCTCGAGAGGCGAGGGGCTTGGCAACAAATTTCTCTCTCACATTCGTGAGGTGGATGCGATCATCCATGTAGTGCGCTGCTTTGAAAACGACGATATCATCCATGTGGAGGGCAGCATTGATCCGGCCCGCGATATCGAAACCATTAATCTGGAGCTGATTTTTGCCGATCTGGAGATGATCGACCGCCGCATCGAGCGTGGCACGAAGGCCATGAAGGGCGATAAAAGTTTGGCCAAAGAGGTCGATTTTCTCAAACGTGTCAAGGCCGCCCTGGAGGCAGGCAAGCCCGCGCGCAGCGTGGAATGCAATGACGAGGAGCGGGCGATCCTCAGCGAGGTTGCCCTGCTCACCACAAAGCCCGTTATTTACGCCTGCAATATGAGTGAGGAGGATTTTGCAAACAGCATTGAGAACAATACACGCTATCAGGCTGTCTGCGCCATCGCTGCGCAGGAGGGCGCGGAGGTGCTGCCCATCTGTGCAGAGCTGGAGGCGGAGATTGCGCCGCTCTCTAGAGAGGAGAAAGCGATGTTTCTCGCCGATCTGGGCCTTGAAAAAAGCGGGTTGGACAGGCTCATCCAGCGCTCCTATCACCTGCTCGGTCTGATCTCTTATTTGACGGCAGGCAAACCGGAGGTGCGCGCCTGGACGATTAAACGCGGCACTAAGGCGCCGCAGGCCGCCGGCAAAATTCACTCGGATTTTGAGCGCGGCTTCATCCGGGCCGAGGTGATCTCCTATGAGGATCTGATCGCCAACGGCTCCATGGCCGCGGCGAAGGAGAAGGGCCTTGTCCGCAGTGAGGGTAAGGAGTATGTGATGCAGGACGGAGACGTGGTGCTCTTCCGCTTTAATGTATAGAAATTCATCTGTTGGCATACAAAACGAGATCTTAGGCAGCACAGGCCTCTCCCTTACCGGTCAGGAAACCGAAGGCGAGGCCTGCCCTGCCTTTTTTATGGATGTAAAGATAAGTGCCGCGCAGCTATTAAGCACAAAGGGCGGCTCTTCTTAAAATTTCTATTGACAAACAGCTGCAAGCGCGTTATAATATACCCCGCAGCTGAGATGTTAGGTTAAACAAGTTCATATGGGGGTGTAGCTCACTTGGTAGAGCGCTTGCTTCGCATGCAAGAGGTAAGGGGTTCGATTCCCCTCATCTCCACCAGATTGTTTCCCAGACAAATGTAAGGGTTTGTCTGGGATTTTTATCTATTTCACAGCCGAATAGACGAACGGTTTATTTGACTATTTTATTTGTTTGCCAAAAACTTTTCGGATAATGGTCATTACACTTTTACATACTTATAATATATGAAAAAAGCTATCGTATAAACATAAACGCCCCGGTCCATTGGATCAAACAATGAACCGGGACGTATGCTTCCCTCATCAAGATTCACTTGATGCTACAGGACTCTTTTAACCGGGCATGGAAATTCTCTGGTTGACAACGCCAGAGGCACCTTTCAACGTGACGGACAGGCCAAGCTTCACCTGAACATTATCAATTGCCACATGCACGTCATAACCCCAGCTGCCGCTGACAATTTTGCCCGTATTATTATCAATCTTTACGTTGACAAAGGGTTTTTTATAGGTCAGGGTTAACGTCTTTCCGCTGCCCTCATAGTCAATCTTAACCGCCGGAATTTCTTTCAATGCGTTATCAATGTCACCTAACACGCCGATCGCATGGCCCACCGGGCCATTGTCCCATGTGCTCTTAGGCTGATCTGTCTGCTCCTTCGGCGTCATGCTGATCGTTGTGTATTTGCCATCCGACTTCGCGGAGGCGCTCACAAGGTCAGAGGGCACCAGTTTGCTGTAGCCACCCGGAACGCCTTCGCTCTGAGTGGAGTTATCTTTGAGGGCGCTTTTTGCCATTGGTTCAAATGCACTAATTACAGTACCCACGAACCCAGAACCGCCGTCCAAGCTGGCAAGTGTCAGCGCTTGGGCCTTTTTGTTGGTTTTACTCTTATCTGCCGCAGCCTGATAGAATTTGATGATAGCCGCTTTATCGGTAGAGGTCAACCCTTTATCTGCCTTTGCTGGCTGGGTGGCCTTGCCGCCGCCCGGCGTTGTAACGTCATCCTTGCCTGCCGCCGTTGTATCCGACGCCTCCTCGCCGCTAACGGGCTCGGAGGTGTCGTCATCACTGACCTCCTCGCTCGGCGCATTAACGTCAGGATTCGCAGGATCCAGCGTTTCATCCTGATTCTCTGAAACATTGGCGGGATCATTGCTTACATCTTCGCCCGTATCGTCTCCGCCGCAGGCCGCGAGGGAGAAAACGAGCGCCAGCGCCATCATCAGCGCCAGAAGCTTGGTCAGGTTCTTCTTCATTTGGTGAACTACCCCTTTCTAAATGTCTGGTGCACACACCGCTTGCACCATTTATTAACCATACATGAAAAAATATGTATCCGTATGGTCCTGAGCATTTATAATTTACAACGGAGAAAGGAAAAAGTCAATAGAATTTTCCTTCTATAATGCCTTTTTTATAGAGGTTTCCCCAAACAAAATGGAAAAGGACAGAGGGGCGGCGCATGTTCGCCGCCCCCTGCCCTGAGACCAGTATGAATAAGCAGGATTTGTCTATTTTTCAGGCGCTACCTACCACTGGAAGTTGCTGAATTTCACGTAGTTAATTAATGTGGCTTTTAAAGGACTTTCCGCCGTACCACGCTTCGTCAGGATTCGGCCCTCCACTTCAATATCGCAGGGCATAGTTTGACTGAGGCTTTGAAATTGCTTTTTACTATTCATGGAAAATTCAATTGTACAATCCCGATAGGTCAGCGTGTATTTATCTACTGATGCAATCGGCTTTACCAATGGATTACTCAAGTAAGGGTCAATATCCGCCCGTGCGAGGGGCGCCATAATTTTCCCGAATTCACTGCCAGGTTCAGCATTGACTGCCTGTTTAACCACAATCTTTACTTTATAGTTTGATCCGGATTTCGTGCAGGAAGCACTTTGGATCAGATTGGTATTACTAAGTGTGCAGGAAAGCATCCTACCCTGCTCTTTATCCCCTTTGGGCGTTTCGCGCGCATCAGCGGAAGCCTCATCCTTAAAAACACCGAGCGTTTCCGCGACACTAAGGACTGTGTCGAATCCTCCACCAATATTGTTGGACGGAATCGCCTGATACTCCTTTTTCACATGCCCCGGCTTCTGGCTCTTGACATTGGCCAGGCAATCCTTATAGAGCTGAAGCACATAGGCCTTATCGGTTGTTGTTTTAATTGCGTCGGCCGCAGGCGCCTTTCCGCCGGATTGGGTCGGCGTCCCGCCGCCGGACTGCTGCGGCTCTGTCTGATTCGGAGCGCTGGAGGGGTCTGCACCCTCCTGACCGGACGGGGCCTCTGGCTGCTCCCCGCCCACATCAGTGTCCGTACTATCCTCCGGGGTGGCTGCGTCGAGCGTTTCTTCCTGATTCTCCGAAACGGCGGCCGGGTCGGCCGAGGGCTCCTCCTCTCCCCCATCCCCCTGGCAGGCTGCGAGGGAAAGGGCCAGCACCGCCGCCATTCCAAGCGCGAGGAGGCGCTTTATATTCTGCTTCATACCAAAAACCCCTTTCTTCATTGCAGGCAAAACTGTTATTCTGCCTAAAATAATCTCTCCGCTATCTATTTTTATAGATATAAAAATAGATTACAGGATTACCATACTATATTTCCTGCAAGAAGTCAACGGGTTTCGCAAAATTTTAATAATTATTTATAAACCGTAATTAACATTTTCCATACTCTTTTCCATTCGTCTTTGCGGGGAAGCGATTTTATGCTATACTAAGCAGGTAACAGCCTTTTACTGAGGGAGTGTCTCAATGATACGAAAAATGATTTCGTGGAATGTGAACGGCATCCGCGCCTGCCTGACGAAGGGCTTTCTTGAAAGCATGCAAGCGCTGGATGCGGATATCATCTGCCTGCAGGAAACCAAGGTGCAGCAGGGGCAGGTAGAGCTCAGCGAACCGCCGCTGGATGGGTATCATCAATATTGGAATTACGCGCAGCGCAAGGGCTATTCCGGCACTGCGGTCTTCTCACGGGAGGAGCCGCTGCACGTGCAGCTCGGGCTGGGGATTCCGGAGCATGATCTGGAGGGCCGCGTGATCACGCTGGAATTCGAGCGCTTCTACCTTGTCACCGCCTACACGCCGAATGCGCAGGAAGGGCTGGCCCGCATTGATTACCGCATGGCGTGGGAGGATGCTTTCCGCGCCTATTTGCAGGCGTTGGATGCAAAAAAGCCCGTTGTATTCTGTGGTGATCTGAATGTGGCGCACCAGGAGATCGACCTGAAAAACCCAAAGCCCAACCGGGGCAAGGCAGGCTTTTCCGATGAGGAGCGCGGCAAATTCAGCGAGCTGCTGCAAGCCGGCTTTATCGATACCTTTCGTTATCTGTATCCGGAACGGGCGGGCGCGTATTCCTGGTGGTCCTACCGGTTTCACGCGCGGGAGAAAAATGCGGGATGGCGCATCGATTATTTCTGCGTCTCCGCCCGATTGGCGGAGCACATCCAGAGCGCGGGCATCCATGCAGAGATTTATGGCTCCGACCACTGCCCGGTAGAGCTGTGCATTGATCGTTATGATA
>USBP01000122.1 GCA_900552985.1 uncultured Oscillospiraceae bacterium | reverse complement strand
GCGCCCTTGCCGGAGCTTGACCCGGAGCGCATCTTTCCGGCGGCCTATGAGATCACCGTCCTCTTTGAGCCGGCGTATCAGTGGAGGCTGGTCGAGGAGTATGGAGCCGACAGCTTCACCGTGGAGCCAAGCGGCAAGCTGCGGTTTACCGGTAGTTTTCCGGATCGGGACAGCAGCCTGAGCTGGCTGCTGACCTTTGGGGACGGCGCTGAATTGCTGGAACCGGTGGATTTGCGGGAAACGCTGCGTTTGCTGGGAGCAAGGCTGACAGAAAAATACAGGGACAGGGGATGACCGTCATAGCATCTGATAAAAGCTTTGTGGACTATGTGACCGAGCAGCTGGCAGGTGCGGGCAGCATCCACGCCAAGCGAATGTTCGGCGAATATGGATTGTTTTGCGACGGCCTTTTTTTCGCCGCCATCTGTGACAACCAGTTTTTTGTGAAGATCACTCCAGCGGGAAAGTCTTCCTTTCCCAGCCTGCCTAAGCGCCCTCCCTATGAGGGGGCGAAGGAATACTTTCTGGTGGAGGATGTGGACGACCGGGAGCAGATGACGGTGCTGACCCGTCTTACCTGCGAGTCCCTGCGGGCTCTGCCGAAAAAAGAGGAGGAATGAGACGATGGCGCCGTTTGATTACAAAAAGGAATATCGGGAATTCTATCTGCCGCCCCAAAAGCCCCACATCATCAATGTTCCCGCCATGAATTTTCTAGCTGTTCGCGGGCAAGGAAACCCCAATGAGGCGGGCGGTGCGTATCAGGAGGGTATAGGCCTTTTATACGCTACAGCCTTCACCATCAAGATGAGCAAGCTGGGCAGCCGGAAGCTCACTGGCTACTTCGACTATGTAGTTCCGCCTCTGGAGGGGCTTTGGTGGATGGAGGCGGGGGGCGAGATCAATTTTGCCCATAAAGAGGCCTTCTGCTGGCTCTCCCTGATTCGTCTGCCGGAGTTTGTTACCAGAGAGGTTTTTGACTGGGCCATCCGGGAAGCCTCGGAGAAAAAGGGAAAGGATTTTTCCGCCGTGGAGTTTTTGACTTATGAGGATGGGCTTTGTGTCCAGTGTATGCACCTGGGGCCTTACGACAACGAGCCGGACACCGTTCGAGCGATGGCAGCGTATGCCTGTGCGCAGGGGTATACGATAGATGACAGTGAAAATCGCCGCCATCATGAAATTTATCTCAGCGACGCGCGGCGGTGCAAGCCGGAAAATCTGAAAACAGTGATTCGCCAGCCTGTCAAGAAGATGTGAACAAGGGGGAACGGGCTTCATTATTAGGCACCGCGTTTTCCCTGTGCGGCCTGTGCAGACCTTTTTGACGCGGCAGTATAATTGCTGGAGCTAGAGGAACTGCAAGCGGTTGCAAGCCAGCTTCCACAGCCATCCGGGATGGGTGGAAAATCGGTGAAAGGGCAGGGAGCTTGTTTCAGGCCGCAGCAGAGCATCAAGGCAAAAGGGCGAAGTAACCTCGTGCCAGGCAAAAGCCAACCACGGGGGAAAGATCCTTGAGCGTTGGACGCGCATTGGTGAAAATGAGGGGGATTCGCACAATGGCTGTTTCAAAGATTACCGTTGTTTTTCCATACAGTGTTGAAACACTGTGGGATATCGTCACCAACCTGGAGGATACCTCCTGGCGCAGCGACCTTAGCAAGGTAGAAATTCTATCGGAAACCTGTTTTATAGAATATACAAAAAGCGGATACTCCACCCGTTTCACCGTCACGGCAAATAAGCCCCTTCACCTGTGGGAATTCGATATGGAGAACCGCAACATGGTCGGCCACTGGTCAGGCCTGTTTACAGCTGTGGATGAAGGCGTTCGCGTGACCTTCACGGAGCAGGTCGAGGCAAAGCGCCGGTGGATGAAGCCTTTTGTTCCCGGTTACTTGAAACGCCAGCAGGCTTTATATATAGCCAATCTGTGGCGAAAGCTTTCGGAATAATCACATTTATATTGCTTTCAGCTGTCTTATTTCAAACTTTGCATATCGGGGAATGCATTTTCTTGCTTTGGGGATTGCGTTTTTTGATAATCTGGATTACACTATTCCAATAAGCCTATGCATCAGGAGACGCCTGGGAGGAGGCCTCCAGCGAGGCGTTTTTCTGTTGGATTTCCGCCCAGTTCCGGTTGTGTTCGGCAAGCGTTTTCGCGTAATAATATCCGCCCGCCTGATCGGTGGCGAAATAGAAATAGTCCGTCTCCTCCGGATAGAGGGCCGCTTCAATTGCATCCATGCCGGGGTTACAGATTGGCCCTTCCGGCAGGCCGGTACATTTATAGGTATTATAATAAGGATTAAAACGATCCTGGTCCTCTGTCAAAAAAGGCTGAACGTCCTCTTCCAGATAAAAAATTGTAACATCGCATTCCAGCTTCGGGTGGCTCGTGCTATTGAGCCGGTTGTGTAAAACAGAGGAGACGGTTTTCATCTGCGCAGGATCCCCCGCCTCCGCCTGAATGATCGAGGCGAGCGTCAACACCTCGTCAATGCTCATATCCAGATCTTCAGCGCGGGCCTTATGCGCGTCGGTGATTTTACGCTCCAGGTTGGTAAGGAGCTTGTCGATGACGCGCTCCGGTGTGTCGTCCTTATAAAACTCATACGTGTCTGGGAATAGATACCCCTCCAGCAGGAACGCCCGGTTTTCCCATTCGCCGATCTGTGCAACGAGCGCGCTGTCGTAAGCGCCGCGGTTGATCTGGTTTAAAAAATCTGTTTGTGAAAATAAACCGGCCTTTTCCAGCAGCGCGCCAATGTCGGCTGCGGTAGAGCCCTCCGGGATCGTAATGCGAACGGTGTTCGGAGGCTCTGTGCTTTCCTGTCCGGCTTGCTGCTGTGCACAGGAGGCCAAAAAGAAACATAGTATAATACATAACAGAGAGATGCTGACCTTTTTTTGATTTTTCATACGTTTCTCCTTTTTACACTGCAACTGCGGGTTTCCAGGTGATATGTGGAACGCAGGCTGCAAGGCCCCCGGCGATGGACTGCTTTGAAGCTGGAGGGCCGGCAGAGGCTACCGCTGTTTCTTATTGTACGCGAAATCCGGTTGAATGCAAGTTTTTTCGGCAAAAGTGTGATGAATCTTGTGAAGGAGAAGATAGGAGGCGCCCAATGAAAGCTTTTTTTCTAACGCTATGGCAAAATGATATTTTGAGGCTTGCACTGGATTCCGCTTTCAAGCTGGTGCTGGCCGCTGTGTGCGGGGGATTTATCGGCTATGAGCGGGAGCATTCCCATCGCCCTGCCGGTTTCCGAACCCACATTCTGGTGGCAGTTGGTTCGGCCTTGGTGATGATTACCTCCAGCTTTCTCTCCCAGCAATATACCGGCGTAATGGATATCGATCCCACCCGCATGAGCGCGCAGGTGATCAGCGGCATCGGCTTTCTCGGTGCAGGCACCATCCTGCGTGAGGGCTTCAGTGTCAAAGGGCTGACAACTGCCGCAAGCCTGTGGGCCGTTTCCTGCGTGGGGATCGCAGTGGGTTCCGGTTTCTATGTGGGCGCGCTGATTGCCACGCTGGTCATTTATATCACGCTCAATTTGCTCAAGCGGGTTTCCGCGCGCGGAAACGCCGGCCGCAACCTCTATGTGGAGGTGGAGGATGTCGGCCAGCAGGCCTCCCGTGTAGGGAAGGTCATCCGGCGCTGCGGCGGAGATCTGGCCTCCATGGAGCTGCTGAATATCGACAGCGAGGAGGGCAAGCGCAAAAAAGCGCCGGTGCTGAAAATATTGGTCTATACCCGTAATCTGCACGATCTGGATTTGATTGTGGAGAGCATCCGAGCGGTAGAAGGCGTTCGGGATTTGTATGTAGAATAACGGGTTTCAGATACATACTGTAAGCAACGCGCCGGGGGGCCTGTATCTGCCGGCTGCGGGATAGCGTGCTGCGGATTGGTGGATTCCAATTGCAGCACATTTTTTGCCGAAAAGTGTATGGACAGGATGCAGGGGGAGCCTTTATACTATCTACAAAATTATTTGACCGGATCAATAAGCTGACGCCGACGGGGCCTGCGGTCTGATATGCTTATCATACGGAGGGGCAGAATGCAAAAAATAAGACAAAGCTATAACCATACGCTCTATGCAAGCTATTTCGGCTATATCACCCAAGCAATCGTCAACACCTTTGTGCCGCTGCTTTTTCTCACCTTTCAGAGTGAATATCACATCTCTCTGGACAGAATCACTTCCCTCGTAACCATTAACTTTGGCATTCAGCTGGCGGTGGATCTGATCAGCGCCAAATGGGTGGATAAAATTGGATACCGGATTTCTATTATTACCGCGCACATCTGCGCCGCGGCGGGGCTTATGGGGCTCGGCGTTTTTCCGGAGCTGTTTGCGGATCCTTACTACGGCCTTCTGCTCGCGGTGGGCCTTTATGCAATCGGCGGCGGATTGATCGAGGTCCTTGTCAGCCCGATTGTGGAGGCCTGCCCCACCGAGCGCAAGTCCGCGGCGATGAGCCTGCTGCACTCCTTTTATTGCTGGGGCTGTGTGCTGGTAATTGTGGTCTCGACGGCGTTCTTTTCCCTTGCCGGCATTGAGAATTGGCGCATTCTCAGCCTGCTGTGGGCGGCTCTCCCGTTGCTCAATGCATTTTATTACTCACAGGTGCCAATCGCCGCGCTGCACGAGGCGGAAGAGACGATGCCGGTGCGCAAGCTGTTGGCAAGCAAAAGCTTTTGGGTGTTTGTGCTGCTGATGGTGTGCGCGGGCGCGTCGGAGCAGGCGATGAGCCAGTGGGCCTCCGCCTTTGCGGAATCCGGCCTGCAAATTTCCAAAAGCGTTGGGGACCTTGCCGGGCCTTGCATGTTTGCTATTTTAATGGGCTTATCCCGCGTATTTTACGCGAAATTCAGCGAGAAAATTCCGCTGGTTGCCTTTATGACTGGCAGCGGCGTGCTGTGCATCCTGAGCTACCTGATTGCCACGCTTTCCCCCTATCCGCTGCTCTCCTTGGCGGGCTGCGGGCTATGCGGGCTCTCTGTGGGGATTTTGTGGCCCGGCACTTTCAGTTTGGCTTCGGCCTCCTGCCCGAAGGGCGGCACGGCTATGTTTGCCCTGTTGGCCCTTGCGGGCGATCTTGGCTGCACCTCTGGACCCTCGGCGGTTGGATTCATCTCCAATGCAGCGGGTGGGGAGCTGAAAACAGGCCTGCTTGCCGCGATCATTTTTCCTGTGCTGCTGCTCGTTGGGCTGTTTGTCTGCAAGAGGGTCACGAGGGTTCCCCCAAAGGGGAAGCAGCAAATCGAGGCCGGGGAATAATCTCCCCTCCCTGAAAAATCAAACGCCGTGAGAGGGTGCGCTCCTTCACGGCGTTGTTGTTTTGTATTCACAGCAGGGTGAGCACCAGCAGATGCACCGGATAGAACCAGTAAAACAGCTGTTTCCCCCACCGGCTTTGCAGTAG
>USBP01000121.1 GCA_900552985.1 uncultured Oscillospiraceae bacterium | reverse complement strand
CCCCGCCGCTGAGGCCCTGCGGCGTGCTTTCCACTGCTGAGAACACAGCGGAGGTCTGCTCCAGATAGTATTTTTCCATCTGCGTTTTGCCTTCTTTCAGTTATTTTCGAGCTGCTATCTATATCAACCGTCTAAGACGGATTTTTTCCAGCAAAAAAGAGAAAAAACCTTCAGCAGACCAAAAATCTGCTGAAGGTCTTGCTTCCATTTACATGGACCGCACGCCAGGCGCAAGCACCGTGTGTTGACCTGCGGTTATCAAGCTACTCCCCTTCGCCAACCTGATTGGGAAAGCGTCTCTTTATCTCATCTCTATCATAGCACGCCTTTTGCCAGTGTCAAGCAGACGATCTGGAAATTTAAAGTATATTCATAATATTTACATCTGTTTAAACAATAAACCGTATCGCATCGCTCATCCGCCTCAGAATGTCGATTAAGACAAAAATAAGAAGAAATAGAAAAACAAATCGTATAAATTGACTTTTCCATACATAGCTGTTATACTATTTTTATATACAGCATTTTTTCAACAAATATGACGGGAGGCCCTATTTATGAAACGAAGCTTTTGCCTGATTCTCGCCTGCATAACCTGCGCCCTGGCCCTGACCGCTTGCCAAAAGGAAGGCCCCGTAATCACCGGAAACGACGGGGTGACCTACGAACAGGTTGTGGACGGGGATGGGAACCCGGTAACCGATTCTTCCGGCAATCCGGTTGTTGTCGCGCCAAAACATACCGATGAAGCGGGCAACGTGCAGGAGGGCTCCACTCAAAGCCTGACAATCCCCTATATTTCCGCCTCCGGGAACGCCCTCGAGACGCCGGGCTACCGCATGGAGATCCCTGAAGATTGGGAGCGTAAGAACGATTCTGTAAACCCGCTGCTGGAAAACAAAGAGGAAACGCTCCAAATTTCCATTATGGATAAAGGTACGCAGGCAGGAGATCGGGAAAGCTACGCGGAAACAGCCCGCAACAGCCTGCTTTCGGTTGGAAATGAGCCCAGTGAAATCTCCGAAACCACCATTGCCGGGTGCCCGGCCAGCAAATTCACCTGCGCGGTATCCACAGAGCAAAACGTCACTCTGGAAGCCGTGTTTTATATTGTGGAGAAAGACGGCCGGCTGTTTGTGCTCTCCGGCGCCGCAAAGGACGCTGAAAGTTTTGAGGCCGCCGGTTTTGATGCCATTTTTAACACCATCCAGTTTAAATAATGTGGTATGATAGATTGCCAAGGGCTTTTCAAAAGTGCCCCTGGCCGGTATGCTTAACGCACCGGCGCAGAAAGGAGCGTAATCCCGCATGACTCGACGGATTTTCTGCCTGTTATTGGCCGGCATTTGTCTGCTTGGTCTTCTCTCCGCCTGTGATGGGCAGGAGGAATCTCCCTCCACCACCGCCCCTGCGCCGTCTTCTACCGCAGAGGACCCTGCCGCCGAATTGATGAGCGGCGAACATTTTGCGATAGAAAAGGCAACCGGATGGGAACGCGGCGGCGGCGAAAACAAGGTGCAGCAAAAGGATTCTACCGCCCAGATGGACGTGGTCGTTTTGAGCAGCTATGAGCCGGATCCCGTCGCCTATCTGCAAAAATTCCATGATACGTACCGTGACAGCGGCCTGGGGAAAAACCTGACGGAGGTAGAGACTGTATCCATTGGAGGCATTGGCGCAGCCCGGTTCCAGTTTGAGGATACGGTCTCACAGGAAGGGACGGTCAAGGCCATTTATTGCCTCAACCAAAATGAAAAAACCTATCTGGTGACCTGCTGGGCCATCGGGCAGGAGGACTTTGAGGCCGCTGATTTCCCCGCTTTGATTGAGCAGATCCAATTTAAATAGCCCCTCGAGATAAGCCAAAAGGCGTAGTTCTCATATCGTATACCATGCTTGTTGCTGAGCCGCCCCTGGCCGTATCCGGTCTCCCCGGCCAAAAAAATTTAAACGAACAACCCCCGCAGGGAAAGCATTCCCTGCGGGGGTTCCCTTCCAGTCAGGCAACTCCATCCGGATGGACAAAAAGCTTTGTCAGCAGCTTCCCTGCCTCTTCGGCGCTGAACCCACCCGGAGACACCCGAAAGTTTTTTACCTCCTCCCATCGGGCGCAATATTGTGAAACCTGCTCCGGCGTCATATGCACGGAAGAAACGTCCGTCAACCGTTCTACAACGCTGCACAGCGTTTCATAATCCGTGCCCAGAAGCCGGTAATACTCCTTTGCACGCTCCGGCGCAAACCGTTCGCCCCGCTCCAGGAAGGCTGGCATAAAGGCCGTGCAGGCACGTCCGTGTGGAATACCGAAATCCTCGGTGAGCACATAACCCAACGGGTGCGGAAAGGCAGTGCCGCAGGCGCTGAGCACAACGCCTGCATAGAGCGAGCCATAATACAGCCGTTCGCGCATGGCAGGATCGGGCAGATAATCGTTGCGGTCCAGCCAAACGAGGCCATTCCACAAAAGCGGCAGCCCTTTCACCGCAAAAAGCTTGATTGGATCGCTAATGGAGGGGTTAAACCAGCCCTCCGTTGCATGGGCAAAGGCGTCCAACGCAGTGGAAACCGTCACGTCAAACGGGACGCTGTGCGTATACGACGGATCGGCAAACGCAAGGCGCGCATAGCAATCCGGGCCGGAAATGCTCTTTTTTCGCCCGCTCTCATCAATTGTGAGCACAGAGACCGGAGATACCTCGCTGCCCGTACCCGCCGTAGTGCCAACCAGTGCCAGCGGGAGCGGCGGTTTTTGATCGTTCCTCTGGAAAATATCCATGGGCGCAAGCGTCTCATTGGCGGCAAAGATCGCAGCGGCCTTTGCCGCATCCAGGGGGGAGCCTCCCCCAATGCCAATGATAAACTCCGCACGGACGCTGCGCGCCACAACCCCGGCCTCATGGCAGGCGGAGAGCAACGGATTGGGGCCGATACGGTCATAAACCGACCAGCCGATCTCCCACACATCCAGCGCCGCCGTAATATCGGCCAGCGCGCCGCTGCGCCTGGCCGACGAGCCTCCGGTCACGATCAGGCATCGCTTGCCGAGCGAACGCAGCAGCGTGGAGCTGCGCGCGACCGCCCCTTCCCCGCTGATCACCTGCACAGGCATATAAAAATGAAAATCCATTTAAATCCTCTCCTTTGAGCATTACATATGAAATGAAGATATTCAGAAAAGCGCTGATATACACTTTTTTACGGTGCAAGGCGGGCTGGAGGCCGGTTCCCCGCTCCTGCGGTGCACATAGCCGTCGGCTGCACTTGTCTCCCCCTGGCCTTGTGGCTCTGCGCCACTTATGCAGAGCCTGAAAGGCACAGTCTGAGAGAGCCCTTCCATGAAACGCCGGTTGCAAAGGCAATGCCATTGCGTATGGAGCCCCAACTCCCCACTTGATATCTGTTATCTATTTTATCACATTCCCCTCAAAAAGCAGCACATAATTTGACAAAACAGATGAATTTCCGCTATGCGTTTGTTAAATTTTTATTTAATGGCGAAATGATTGAATCTTTCCGAAATATCCTTTAAAATAGAATCTGACACATAAGGCGGTGAATTCCCTTGCAGTGTACATCCTCCAAAAAAATGCTTTGGCGCGTTCTGCTTCCGGGAATGCTGGCCGTAGCCCTGATTCTTCTAATCGGCCTGGATCTCTGGAAAAGCCAGCGGGAGTCCGCCTTTGAACAAAGCGGCCTCGCTATGGGAACTGTCGTCACAGCCCAGCTCTATGGGCCCGGCGGCGAAGAGGCGGCAGAGACAATTTTTTCCGCAATCAAGACACTGGAGGCACACCGTCTTTCCTGGCGGCTGCCTTCCTCTGATATTGCGCGCGTAAATGCCGCAGCAGGCACGGGCGTGCCTGTTGATCCGCAAACCATTGGTTATTTGCAACAGGCGGCAGAAGTCAGCAAAAAAAGCGGGGGAGCCTTTGATTGCACGACCGGCCAGCTGACACAGCTTTGGGATATCGGCGGAGAAAACGCCCGGGTGCCCGCACAGGCGGAAATAAACGCCGCTCTTCAAACGGTTGGTTATCAAAACGTGCGCCTCCAGGGCGGGCAAGCGGCGATTGCCAAAGGGCAAAGCCTCGATCTGGGCGCAATCGGCAAAGGGATCGCCTGTGACGAAATTGTGCCCATTCTGGAGCAATCCCATCTGTCCGGCGCAGTAATCTCTGTAGGTGGGAGCATCCTGCTGTGGGGCCAGCGCCCAGGCGGCGGAGATTGGAAAATCGGCGTGCGTGACCCGCGCGGGGAAGCTTCCGACCAACTGGGCTCCTTTTCCCTCTCGGAGGGCTATGTTTCTACCAGCGGCGATTATGAGCGCACTTTAACGGTGAACGGGCAAACCTACCACCATATTCTCAATCCCAAAACCGGCTATCCGGCGGATGCGGGCCTGATTAGCGTGACGGTAACGGCCCCAACCGGACTTTTGAGCGACGCGCTCTCTACTGCCTGCTTTGTTTTGGGGTATCAAGACAGCCTCCCCCTTTTAAAGGAATTTCACGCGGAGGCAATTTTTGTCACACAGGAAAGGGCCGTGCTTGTCACAGAAGGCCTGCGCCAAAGCTTTACGCTGACAAACGGCGATTATCACCTCGTAGACGCCGGATGAGCCCAAAACCGGAGGCCCGATTCTGCGGCCGGGAGACAAACACATGAAAAAGCAACCAATTTTCCGGCGGGCCGATCTAATCCTGGCGGCCGTTTGCGCCGTGATTTGCCTGTTTCTGTTTTGGCCCTCCAAGGGGGATGCACCCTCGCAGGCAGTGCTTTATTGTGAGGGGGAAGAGGTCGGGCGCATTGCGCTCAGCGAGGTCGACTCGCCTTATACCATAGAGCTGGGCGATAACCCTGCGGCCGTCGTCCAGGTGGAACCCGGGCGGATTCGGTACCTTTCCGCCGGCTGTCCGGATCAGCTCTGCGTGCGTGCCGGCTGGTTGTCAAAGCCGGGGGATACTGCCGCCTGCCTGCCTGCGCGCACGGTGATCTCCATTGAAGGGGAGCGTAATACAGGCGTGGATGTGCAAACCTATTAAACTCCCCCGATTCCTATGAAAAGGAGGCGCCTCGCCCATGAGCGGCAGGCCGAATCTCAGCCCCCGCACGCAAAAAACAACGCTGCTCGGTATGCTCGGCGGGGTCGCGCTGGCCTTATCCTTCCTCGAAAATCTGATCCCCGGGCTGCCGGGGCTGCCCCCCGGCGCAAAGCCCGGCTTTTCCAATATTGCCGTTATGGCCGCCGCCTCCCACCTCGGGCTGCCAGGCACGCTTTGTATTGTGCTGCTCAAGGCAGGCTACGCATTGCTTAGCCGCGGGGCGTCCGCCAGTTTTATGAGCCTTGCCGGCGGCGTGCTGAGCATGGCGGTAATGCTCCTGCTGCTGCGCGGCAGGCGCAATCCCTTTGGAGCTGTGGGAGCAGGCATTCTGTGCGCGCTCGCGCATAACTCCGGCCAGCTGCTCGCCGCCTGGGCGCTCACCGGCACGCACGCCATCTTCGGCTATGCGCCTGTGCTGATGCTGTTCGCCTTCC
>USBP01000120.1 GCA_900552985.1 uncultured Oscillospiraceae bacterium | reverse complement strand
CGCGGCGTACCAAGCGCCTGCACCCGCTCCTGCGGAATACCGAACGCCTGTGCGTAAAAGGGCCGCACCTGCTCCGCGCTGACGCACACCGCCGCATATTGGCTATGCGTGCGCCGCTCCTCCTGCGGGGAAAGCAGAGAAGGCGCATCCAGCCCAAAGCGCTTAAACGCGCCGCAGGCGTGCCAAATCTGCACCACCTTCTGCTCCTCACGCAGCGTGGTGTGGCGCAGGTAACGCAGGTAATCATCTGTGACGATCACCCGGCTGGTCAGCAGGTAATAATAAATTTTCGGCTTGATCCACACCGGATGCGGCAGCATTTTGGCCACCACAACCCGCTCCACTCCTTCCAGCGCATCGTAAACGCACCGGCTGTTTTCCAGCAGCCTTCCATCTGCACGGATGGTGTAAAAAAACACGCGGTTACGCACCGGCATACGGGAAAACAGCGCGCGTAGCAGCAGATTGCAGCGCTCCAGCATCCATTTTTTTGATAAACTGAGAATTCTTCTCAACGGCATAGGCAAAATTCCCCCCTGTATTAAAAATATGCAGGCAGTTTCAAGCGGGCCGCCTTTTGCCTGCAAATCAGCAATTCCCTTTTCCATCATATCCGCGCCGGAAAACCTTGTCAAGGCAAATGCTGATTCCTTCCGGGCGACTGCCGTTTTTCTTGTATTTTGGGGATACTTATGCTATCATAACCTCACGAAAGGATGGCCGCCATGTGTTTCAAAAATACGTGGCCGCCGCGAAAGGAAGGTAACTTTTATGAGTAGAAGATTAAAGCCCTGGCATATCGTCCTGATTGTTGTGGCGATCCTTGTAGTGGCGTTGGCAGGCTACACGATCAGCGGCTATAACGGCCTGGTCGAGCAGCGGCAGTCGGTCGAACAGTCGGAATCTGATATCCAGAGCAATTTGCAGCGGCGCGCGGATCTGATTCCCAATTTGGTCAATACCGTTAAGGGTTACGCCTCGCATGAGGAATCCATCATGGAGGAGGTCAGCGCGGCGCGCGCGGCGCTCGTCGGCGCGGATAACACCGGCGATCAGCTCGCCGCCAACGATCAGATGACCTCGGCGCTTAACCGCCTGCTGGCCATTGCGGAAAATTATCCGGACCTGAAGGCCAACACCAACTTCATCCAGCTGCAGGATGAGCTGGCAGGCACAGAGAACCGCATCAACCAGGCGCGGCGCGCCTACAACGAGGCGGTCAAAAATTACAACACAAAAATCCAGCGCTTCCCCACCAACCTGATCGCAGGGATCTTCGGCTTTGACGCCTACGACTATTTTGAGGCGAGCGAAGGCGCGCAGGAGGTTCCGTCCGTCAATTTTGAGTAAGCGGCGGGCTGTGTGAAAGGAGGCGCGGTGTGAACACCTTGCGACGAATGGTTCGCGGGCTGGCGGCCTGTTCCATCCTGCTGGTCATGCTGGCAGGCTCATCTCTCACGGTTGGCGCACAGGAGGCCTATGAGCCCACTGCACAGTTTTTCGTCAACGACTTTGCCGATGTAATTTCAGACGATGCGGAAAGGCGGATGGTAGAAACCGGCCAGGCGCTGCAACAGCAGACGGGCGCGCAGGTTGTCGCCGTTACGGTGCCCTCTCTCGACGGGCAGAGCGTGGAGGATTATGCCATCGACCTGGCAAACGACTGGGGCATCGGCCAGGAATCGGAGGATAACGGCGTGCTCCTGCTGATCGCTGTGGAGGAGCGCCAGCTGCGCATTGAGGTCGGCCTCGGGCTGGAGGGCGCTCTGCCAGACGGCAAAACGGGCCGCATTATGGATACCTACATGGTCCCCTCCCTGCGGGAGGACGATTTTTCCGCCGGCATGCTGGAGGGCTATCTGGCGGTCGCAGCACAGGTCTATGCGGAATATGGGATTGACGCCTCGGAGCTTGCAGGATATGAGGCGCTCGGCAACGCAGAGGGAAGCAGCGCACAAAGCACCATTACGCGCAGCACGCTCGCCAAGCTTTCCCCTATTGCGGTTTTCGTCGTTCTTGTGCTGGTTCTCGGCATCAGGCAGCGTCGGCGCGGATTCTTCCCATTCTTCGGGTTCGGCGGGCACGGGCCGCACGGCGGAAGCGGCGGCAACGACGATAACCCCTTCGGCGGCTTTGGCGGTGGCTTTGGCGGCGGAGGGTTCAGCGGTGGAGGCGGATTCTCCGGCGGAGGCGGAAGCTTCGGCGGTGGAGGCGGCTCCCGGGGATTTTAAAAAATTTATCGCCAGCCACATGATACAACGTGAATAAAAACAGTGCCGCAGAGCAGGTCAGCGGACAGGGAACCCCCTGCGCCCGTCGTCAATGCTCTGCGGCGTGTTGTATCCCCTATTGAACGGGCTGCTCTGCTTCTGCTAAAAAACGCCCCGTTCCAGTCTACTGAGCTTCAGGGACCGGAACAGGGCGCTTGTTTTATTTGCTACCGCTGGCGGGATTCATACACAGCCCAAAACATGAACATGGGATAAACACGCATCACAGGGATTTACTCTTCCATCCCGTCAAAAATGCTGTCGTCGTAATAGTTGTTTTCATCCTTATCGTGCAGCGGGTACCACACCTGTGCAAAGAAGGGGTTCACCTTTGCGATCGCGTCATAATTCCACGGGGACGGCAGGCAATCCGGGCACCAATGGCCGCCCTTGAGCACCAGGTTGGGTGACATTTCAAACTCATGGCCGAAGGCGCAGCGCCATTTCAGCGGGGTAAAGAGATCGCCCTTCTCCATCGAGGTGGAGAGGCATTCGCCGCCGCGGAACTGAGCTGCCTTTTTCATATCCTCGAGATCCAGCTCCGATTTCGGCTTTGTCTCATCATAGCCGTGGTCGAGATAAGTCATCTCCTTGCTCGGGCGCTCCACCTTGAAATCCTTCCATGTGCCAATCTTCTTCCAGGCCTCATGGCTGCCATAATAGGCGGTAACGCGCGGGGTGATGTTATTCTTGATCCAAGTCTGCGTGCCGTATTTTTCTTTATTCGCCATCCGAACCATACCAAGCTTTTTAATCAGCGTGTTGGGGATGATCTTCGCCAGTTTATAATAGCTGGGAACATGCTCAGACAGCTGCTCAAAATACTTTTTGATTGGAACGTTATGACGGAAATGGAGATAATCCTCCAGCACATCAGAATCCGTAAACCAATGCCCGTGGAAGTTGCGCAGCGTGAACCAGTTGGCGTCAAAAATCTTCTTGGGAGAATCCAAGCCGATCGCCCGCAGGAGATAAACCTCAAATTCATAATTCGTGATGCGGTATTCCGCGCCGCTGCCGATGTTGTAAAACCTGCGCCAGAAGTTTTCCGGCACGCTGTCTTCACAAACCTTGGCCAGAAGCAGGCCGGAATCCTCAATGGTCGCCCACTCCAATACGCCGTTAATTGGCACATGATACATAATCGGGTCAAAATTCTTCAAAATTCCGGGGTAGAGAATACCCGTCTGACGCAGAGAAACCCAGTGCTTCAGCCCGGACTCCGCCACTCTGGATTCCGCAATCGTCTTGCTGATCGCATAGTGGTCGTAAACGCTGATCTTAATCGGATCGCCTGTACGGCCCCAATGGATCGGCGGATTCCGGTCGCCCGTCTGGGCCACTGTGCCGATATAAACGAGCTTGACGGCATCCGGATCCGGCTGCGCCTTAATGGCGCGGATGATATTTTCGATTGCGCCAATGTTGGTTTTCATCGTGCGCTTGGGGAAATAATCCGCCGCAGGGGAAACCAAACCGCCAACATGAAGGACGTAATCAGCGCCGGTTACGCACTTGAGCACATCCTCATAATTGAGCAAATCGCCCCACACCAGCTTGACGCTCGGGTCATGCTCATAGAGCTTGAATTTTTCCCGGTTTTTTTCGCTCCCGCGGTTGAGCAGCACAATATTGAACTGATTCTTCCGCTTGTAGAGCTCCTCAAAACCGGCAAACCCCATGTTGCCTGAAGCGCCCGTCAGGAAAACTGTCTTCTTCTCACTCACAAAAATCGCCTCCAACTCTCTCAATAACCGACTGGAAATTAGTTTATCATGGGTTATAAGAAAAAGCAATACACCCTTGATAAAAAATTAGCAATTCCCTTTTTGCACAAATAAATTTTCCATATTTCGTTAATTATTCTTTTGTTCTATGCATCCTGTGCTGGATGCCTCCGGTGAGGCACAAAGAAAAACCGGCCTGAGATTTTCTCAAGCCGGAAATAAATTGCGCCTTATTGCGTCTGGCTGATTTTACCGCTCGCGCGATCCTGAAGATAGGTTGACGTCGTGGGGACGACAAAGCGAATGCCCTTCTCCACGATTTCAAACGTCCGATCCGTCACATATTCGCACTCGCCGTCTACATTCACGGCCGCCGGGCGGTCGCTGTGAATCGTCATTTTTTTGCCGCGGCTGAAGTGGGTGATATCCCATCCGAGGTGCATGCCCTTTTTATATTTCGGCAAAAGCGTCAACAGCTTGAGCCTGCCATTTTTCTTCTCCACAACAATAAAGTCCAGCACACCATCATCCGGCACCGCCAGCGGAGCCGCCTTATACCCTCCGCCATACCAGCGGGAATTCGCGCCCACACAGAACAGCAGCGTCATCTTTTTCGGCTCCTCGCCGTCAATGGAAACGGTGAATTCATTATTCAGCCGGCGCCAGATGCAGTAGAGCGCCGCCGCCGTGTAGGCCATATCGCCTTTCATAAAGGGCAGCTTTTTAAACGCCGCCTGCTTGGCGCAGACCTCAGCATCCACGCCCATGGAACACTGGTTAATGGCGATCTTATCTCCGCACCGAATGCAGTCCAGCTCAATTACCGTGCCATTGACCTGTGCGTCAATGTTTAAAAATTGCTCCTGCGTGCCGAACAGGCGGATGAAGTCGTTCCCCGAGCCGAGCGGCAGTACGGCCACCTCTGCATTCGGATGGCCGAACGCACCGTTGACCGCTTCAAATAACGTCCCATCCCCACCGCAGGCATAAAAGCGGACCGGCTCGCCCCGGGAGGCCTCTGCCCGGATAAAATCCTGCGCGGCATGAGCGGATTCCGGCACATGGATTTCCGCATCCAGCCCATGCTCCTTTATGTACGCTTCGATCTGCGGCCGGATCACGGCTAACGCCTTCCCTTTCCCGGCGCGCGGGTTAATGGTGAACACATGCTTCATGCAACGATACCCCCTGATTTGAAATGTAATAAGCGAAATTCAAAGTAAATAAAAAACAACTCCTGTACGTCCACGCTCCTGTACCTGCTTATTGAGCCGGATGTCCGCACATCAGAGTGCAATCCTCTATTTACTTAAAATACATATAGAATTGGCATTTCAGCATGCCGTTATAGAGCTTTCGCCTTTTATCGGCCCTTCTGCCAAAGAGGGTTTCGAATTGTTCAGATGGGCTAATAATATAATAACTCCATCCGCGTTTTTTGTCAAACTTTTTCCCCATTACCCGATACAAATCATTTGCCTGTTGGATATCCAACATCCGTTCGCCATAAGGCGGGTTGCAGATGAGCGTCCCTTTTTCCGTGACGGGAGAGAAATCCTTCAGGTCTGCTTCTTTCCATGCAAT
>USBP01000119.1 GCA_900552985.1 uncultured Oscillospiraceae bacterium | reverse complement strand
CAAAAGGATCGCTGGCCTTCGTGCTTTTGGGCGGCATAGGTTCGCCCTGCTTACTGGAGTGCCACGCTGAAATAGAGGTTCCCGTTGATGGTGTAGAAGGTGAAGGCGACCGGCGTGCAGGAGCGCAGTGCCTTTGCTTCATCAAACCCTTCTGCATAGGCGAGGATGGCGAACCCGTTCTCCTTCTGCTGCATCCGGTAGGCGTTCATGGAAGCATAGAATTGATAAAATTCCTCCTGTGTGCCGGCGAGCCGGTACAGCACGCCCGTGCAGAACACGTTTTTGCAGCCGCCAGATGATCCGGACGAGAGCTCCTCCGGCGCGATCAGGTGATAGGGCAGCAGAACAGGCGCGCCGGTTACCGGCGTTTGGCTGCTCTCGCTCTCCTGTGTAGAGACCCACGCGCTTTCCTCCGGGAGGCGGCTGACCAGATCGGCTTCCATGTTGGTCAGCAGGTAGCTTCGCCCCTGTTTGGCGGCGGGGCCTTCCTCACACAGCCAGCAATACCGCGCGCCGCTGCCGCCTTGCCGGGCAATCAGCAGCCCGCCTGGGTAGGGCGTGACCTGGAGATTTTGCTCCGCCTCCAGCGCCTGATAAGCCTGGCAAAGCTCCTGCGGCGTCTGCTTTGTCTGGAAGGATGCGTTGTTTCCGGCCAGCTGACCGTATCCGTCTTCGACAGGCAGAGCAATTTCCGTGCCGTCCAGCGGATTGGCGACCCGCACTGTTTCCAGCTTGCCGGAGCCGTCGCACCCGCTCAAAAGCAGCAGGGCGGCCAACAGCAAAAGGGACGCTTGGGGAATACGCCCGATTCGCATAATGATCCCTCCGATTCTGTTTGATTTGCGGCGCAGGGGTCACTGCGCGTTTTTTTGGAGCTCAGAGACGATCTGCCGGAGGTCATAATCCCCCTGTGCCTTCAGCATGAAAAAGCCTGTAATCAGAATCAACAGCAGGCAGAGCAAAAACGCGCGCCAACGCTTCTCCTGATACGCCAGACGGATGCCATCCACCAGAGCCGCAGCCGACAAAATGGCGAAAACAACCCAGGCCAGCAGGAAGAAGAGATCTGACCACCGGTTCGGCGTTTTGACGAAGAAAGCCACTGCAAGCGCAGAGAGGAACAGAACCTTTAAACCCTGCGCATAGCGGGAAAGCCGCTTTTCCATAGAATCGCCTGCCTTTCCGAGCCACTGAACCAGTCAATAAATGGGGGGAATTTCACCGGTTAATTTATGTATACTTATATAAGCTAGACAAATCACAAAAAACAAGTATTTATGATAAATTCTGTATTTATTTTAATATAATAAATTTATTTTGTCAATTGTATTACATAATTTGAGGTTTTTATTCGGAAGAAGAAGGGGCGGGCAAATTGGATATCTCATCAGGGGCGCTTTTTGGCGCTCAATCGTAAACAATCCATTAAGTTATCGCCTCAGCCATTGCCGTTTTGCCAAAGATCATGTATAATATCTGGATGTAATGTCATGTGCAAATATGCCTTGCGTGCAGCAGGGAGGGGAGGACTGAGCAGATGATCCGGATGGAGAATCATCTCGGCACGATTGAAATCGCAGAATCCTATTTTTCCAGCCTGGTGGGCAACGCCGCGTCATCTTGCTTTGGCGTGGTCGGCATGGCCAACAGCAATGCCCGGCAGGGCATCCGCTCCTTTTTTAACCGCCGCCGCAGCTTCCCGGATCAGGGGGTTGCCGTGCGCAAGGAGGGGGATGGCCTCGTCATTGACCTGCACATCATCGTCACCTACGGGCTGAATATTTCCGCCATCGTCAAGAGCATCGTCAACAAAGTGCGCTACACGGTGGAGGAGGCGACGGGCCTTGAGGTGCGTCAGGTGAATGTGTATGTGGATGGGATGAAATCCTGATCTTAAATACGGGCCTATTGCTATTGATCGAAGAAGCGTAAGGAGTGTAAAACACAGTGATAACCGGCAGCATGCTTCGGGATGCGGTCATCTCCGCCTCTCATCATATCAATAACCATCGCGGTGATGTAGACGCGCTCAATGTTTTCCCTGTGCCGGATGGCGACACGGGCACCAATATGTCCATGACCATCGGTGCGGCAGCGCGAGAGGTTGCCCGTTTCCCGGAGGATGCCGGGGCCGGGGAGGTTTCGGCGGCGGTTGCCTCTGCGCTGCTGCGCGGCGCGCGGGGCAATTCGGGCGTGATTCTTTCGCTTATTTTCCGGGGCTTTTCCAAAGGCCTGAAGGGCTGCCGGGAGATTAACGCCGCTGCTCTTGCAGGCGCGCTTCAGCGCGGGGTGGAGATGGCGTACAGCGCCGTGATGAAGCCCACAGAGGGGACGATCCTCACCGTCGTCCGCCTGGCGGCGGAAAGCGCGAAACGCTCGGCTGAGAGCGGCGCAGATGCGGTGGCCGTTTTTAACGAGGTGTGCGACAGCGCCGCCAAAGCGCTCGCCACCACGCCGGAGCTTCTGCCCGTGTTGAAAAAGGCGGGCGTTGTGGATGCGGGCGGCCAGGGCCTTGTGCTGATTCTGGAGGGGATGCGCAGCGTCTTTAACGGCGGCGGCATCATCGGCAGCACCTCGGAGGATGCGCAGCCTATCACCGCGCAGAACCATGGCGGGAAGAAAGAGATTGTTGCGAATGCGGATGGCAATATCAAGTTTGGATACTGCTCCGAATTCCTGATTAATAAAGCGCCCCATTCCACAAAGGATCCGCTGCGGCTGCGCGCGTATCTGGAATCCATTGGGGATTGCGTGGTAGTTGTGGATGACGATGCGATCATCAAGGTGCATGTGCATTCCAATGAGCCGGGCAATGTGATTCAGGCGGCGCTGGAATATGGCCCGTTGACCAATATTAAAATCGACAATATGCGCCAGCAGCACACGAGCGCCGGCTTTGACTCCATACCGCAGGAGCAGCCGGCTCCTCAGCCGGAGCAGGAGGCTCCTAAGGCGCCGGAGAAGCCCTTCGGCTTTGTAGCGGTTGCGGCGGGCGAGGGGCTCAGGGAGCTCTTTTTGGAGCTTGGAGCCGATCAAGTGGTCAGCGGCGGGCAGACGATGAACCCCAGCACGGAGGACATCCTCAGCGCGGTGATGGCTACCCCTGCGGAGCATGTATTTGTGCTGCCGAATAATAAAAATATCATCATGGCGGCGGAGCAGACCATCCCGCTTGCGGATCGGGGCGTCAGCGTTTTGCAGACGCGCACGATCCCGCAGGGGATCACCGCCCTGCTTAACTTTGACGAATCGCTCAGTGCGGAGGAAAATCACGTCAATATGATGAAGGCGGCTGAGCGCGTGGGCACGGGCCTCGTCACCTTTGCCGCGCGGGATAGCTCCCTGGATGGCGAAAAAATCCGCAAGGGTGAGATACTTGGCATGGAGAACGGCAAGATCACCGTTGTGGAGCAGGATTTGCTGCACGTGGCTTACCGTGTGACCAAGCACCTTTATAATAAGCGCGATTGCTCGCTGATTACCATTTTCTACGGCGCGGACGCGACAGAGGAGCAGGCGCTGGAGCTGCAGAAGATGCTCGCGGCAAAATACGGCTCCAATGTGGATATTTCCGTCGTAAACGGTGGGCAGCCGGTCTATTACTTCATTATTTCCGTGGAATGACCGCGGGATGGGAGTTCGGGCGCATGGCAAACCAGTCAGATATGGATCTTCGTTATCTCAAGGGCGTGGGGGAAAAACGCGCCGGGCTGTTTCACAGGCTCGGGGTGGATTCCATCGACGCCCTGCTTCATTTTTACCCCAGGGCCTATGAGGATTGGAGCAGGGTGGTTTCCATCGCCGGCGCGCCGTTTGGCGAGCCGTGCTGCGTGAAGGCAATCGTCTCCCGCACGCCCTCCAAGCATTTGATCCGCAAGGGGCTCACGCTCTATAAAACAGAGGCAACCGACGGCGTCAGCCTGATGCAGATCACCTTCTTCAACAACCCTTATGCTGCCGCAAGGCTCAAGGAGGGGGAAGAATACCTCTTCTTTGGCCGGGTCGGCGGGCGGATTGGCCGCCGTGAGATGGCTTCGCCCCTTGTGGAACACGCAGAGACGGGCGAGCGCATCCGGCCGATCTATCCGCAGACGGAGGGGCTCTCCTCCCGCGTGATCGAGGCCTGTGTTGCACGGGCGCTGGAGCGGAACGGGGATTGCTTGCAAGACCCGCTGCCAGATGCGCTGCGTCAGGCGCAGGGATTGTGCCATCTGCGCTTTGCGGTGGAGAATATCCACTTTCCAGCGGATCATAGGGCGCTGACACGGGCACGGGAACGCCTCGTCTTTGAAGAGCTACTCACCCTCCAGCTTGGCCTGATGCGGCTCAAGGCGCGCGCACGCACGCAAACGGCCCTGCGGGTGGAGCAGGATTACAGCGAGGCTTTTTTTACAATGCTCCCCTTTGCGCCGACTGGCGCGCAGCGCCGCGCTGTTGCAGAATGCCTGCGCGATATGCGCTCCCCCACGCCGATGAGCAGGCTGCTGCAGGGCGACGTCGGCTCCGGCAAGACGGCGGTGGCGGCCGCAGTGATCCACACGGCGGCCCGAAACGGCCTGCAGTTAGCTATGATGGCGCCAACGGGCATCCTTGCGGAGCAGCATTACCGCACGTTGGAGAACCTTCTGGGGCCTGCCGGTATTCGCTGCGCGCTTTTGACGGGGGCGACCGGAGCCGCAGAGAAACGCGAGATCAAGCGGCTGCTTTGCAGCGGAGAGATTGATCTTGCAGTCGGCACGCACGCGCTGATCCAGAGCGACGTGATGTTCCGCCGCCTCGGCCTGGTGGTGACGGATGAACAGCACCGCTTCGGCGTGCGTCAACGCGCGGCGTTGGCGGATAAAGGCGACCGCCCGCACCTGCTGGTCATGTCTGCCACGCCAATCCCCCGCACGCTGGCTCTCATGATCTATGGCGACCTGGATGTTTCCATCCTGGATGAGCTGCCGCCCGGGCGGCAACAGATCAAAACCTATGCAGTGGGCAGCGCGCTTCATCAGCGGGTATATGCTTACTTGAAGAAACACTTGGATCAGGGCTTGCAGGCCTATATTGTCTGCCCTCTGGTGGAGGAGGGAGAGGGTGAAACAGCACTGACGGCTGCGCAGGAATATGCACGGCGGCTGCAAACGGGCCCGTTTCGCGGCTACCGCCTCGGCCTTTTACATGGGCGCATGAAACCGCGCGAAAAAGAGGAAACCATGCGCCGCTTTGCATCGAATGAGATTCAGCTGCTGGTTTCCACCACGGTAGTAGAGGTCGGTGTGGATGTGCCGAACGCCGTCGTGATGGTGATCGAAAACGCGGAGCGGTTTGGCCTGTCGCAGCTGCATCAGCTGCGCGGGCGTGTAGGGCGGGGGACGCACCCCTCCACCTGTATTCTGATTTCCGACGCGGAAAACGAGCAGGCAAGGCAGCGGCTGCAAACCATGTGCGAAACGACGGATGGCTTTCGGATTGCCGATGCGGATCTCAGGCTGCGCGGCCCCGGTGATTTCTTCGGCGCGCGCCAGCACGGCCTGCCCGCTTTAAAGATTGCCAACATGGTTACGGATATGGAGGCCCTGAGGCGGGCGCAGCATGCGGCACGGGAGATTTTAAAGGA